>NZ_JBFBCF010000043.1:0-22700 GCF_040683035.1 Streptosporangium sp. NPDC051022
TGGGGCATTCGGCGGTGGTGCGGGGGATGGAGCAGGGGCGGGATTTCGGGCTGGCGGATCTGGAGCCGGGCGCTCTGGAGGCGCTGGGGGTGTTGCTGGCGCGGCTGGACGGTCAGGGCAAGGACTGGGAGCGGTTCGGCCGTCAGGCGGTGCAGTTCCATCTGCGCAACGCCGAGGCGTGGGCCAACCGGGCCACGGGTGAGGATCTGGCCGCCCAGATCGACCCCGACTTCGTCTTCGGACCCGAGGTCTCGGCCACGAGCCACTCGGCCGCGTAGCGCTGGAGGCGTCCGGCGGACCGGAAGGGCGGCCCGCGTACGCGTCGGCCTACCGGCTCCGTGCCCGATCGGGACCGGTTCCGTGCCGCGCGCCGCCTTCGCCGCGAACCGGCGTCAGGGCTTTCTGGCCACGCCGCACACGGCCAGGGACTGTGAGGGGTCGTCGTAGAGCGGAAAGTCGTCGGGCCGCCACTCGGGCAGCCAGACGAGTCCCGGATTCACCAGTTCGAAGCCGTCGAAGAGCTCCAGGATCTCCGCGCGGGAACGCAGGACGAGCGGTGAGTTGGCCCGCTCGTAGACCTCGGTGCCCTTCCTGGCGGCTTCGGGGTGAAAGTCGTGGGTCCCGTGGGAGAGGACCAGGTAGCTGCCGGAGGGGACGGCGTCCCGCAGCGTGGCCACGATACGCCGGGGATCGTCGGCCTCGGTGATGAAGTGCATGATGGCCACCAGGAGCACGGCCACGGGCTTGGTGAAGTCGAGGTGCTTGAGGACCTCGGGGGAGTGCAGGATCTCCTCGGGCTCCCGCAGATCGCCCGGGGCCACCGTGACCTCGCCCTTGCTCGCGCGCAGGAGCGCCCTGGCGTGCGCGAGGACGATCGGGTCGTAGTCGACGTAGGTGATCCGGGCGTCGGGGTTGATCTCGTGGGCCACCTCGTGGACGTTGCCCTGAGTGGGCAGCCCGGTGCCGATGTCCAGGAACTGTTCGATGCCTGATCCGGCGAGGAACCTGACGGCCCTGCCGAGGAAGGCGCGGTTCTCCCTGGCGGCGATCCGCACCTCGGGAACGGTGGAGAGGACCTCCTCGGCGGCGGCGCGGTCGACGGGGAAGTTGTCCTTCCCGCCGAGGTAGTAGTCGTACAGCCTGGCGACACTCGGAGTGTTGACGTCGATCCCGCGTTGCGTCCACTCTTCGTCGGCCACGCTCTCACCCTCCGCCTGAACAGTCGAGAAGATCTCTAATCTGAGCGTAATGCCCAATGTGTAGCTAGAGGCAATATTTTCGGTAGAAAGTATTACCGCTCTTCCGATCATCCGGACCCCGGACGGTCTCGTGCCGGTGCGGTACCGCCGGCGTGTGCGCCGAAGGGGGCGCCGGGCCGCCGGGCGTCCCGGCGGCGGTGCCCTGACCGGGGCCGGGAGGGAGGAAGAGGGCGGGGCGCGATGGGCGGAAACCGTTGACGGGGATCTTCCGCCGAACCGCGGCCCGCCGTGGCGGCGGCTTTCGCGGGGGCGGGGCCGCCGCGCCACCCGTCGGACACGGGAAGGCGGAAGCCCGGGGAATCCCGGGCTTCCGCTGCCGTGACCGGAAGGGTCCACGGGCCTGTGCCGCCCGCCGGCGCCGGTGGGGGCGCGTCGCCGCGTGCCCGCCGACCCCGACGTCGACGGAGGCGTCGCGCCCGGTGAGGGGATGGGGCCGGTTACCGCGTCAGCGGTGCCAGCCTCCGTCCCAGACCCGGACCTGAGCCGACCGGCTGGTGCTCTCGGAGAGCTCGTCGTTGCCCTCGTAGACGGCGCGGTACTCACCGCTCCTGAAGGCGCGGGCCTTGGCCTTGAACTGGCCCCGCCACCCGCTGTCGGCGGAGGTGACCCACTTCCAGCCGCTGGAGCCGCGCGAACGGAAGTAGATGCCGACCTCCTCGCCCTTCACGCCCTCCCAGAAGCGGTCCTCACGGACCTGCAGGCGGCCGGTGAAGTAGACCCAGCGCCCCTTGCGGACCGCGTCGGGGGAGACGCGGAAGCTGGCCAGCCGGGTCTCGGCCTTCTCCTGCTGCTCGTGCTTGACGGAGAAGTTGACCTGGTCGGTCAGCTTCTTGCCGTCCTTGTCGTAGGCGTCGGCGATGGCGAGCCAGCGGCCCTCGATGTCGTTGGCGTCGAAGCTCGTGGTGAAGCGCCACAGGTCGCCCTCGTGGAGGAGCTTGGGCTCCTGCGCGTCCTGGTTGCGGAACTGGGCGGAGGCTGGCCTGAGGCGGAGCTCGACGCGGACCGCCTCCGTCGTGCGGACCTCGATGGTGACGTTCGTGTCCTGGCGGTCGGTCACCACGACCGGGTTGGGATTCACGTTGTCGATGTGCACGCTGAGGGCGGCGCGCTCCGCGGAGGCCGGGCCGGCGGACAGAAGCAGCGAGCCGCCGAGCGCCGCGGACAGGAGGCCGACAGTGATTCGTTTCATCAAGACGTTTCCTTCTCCCCGTTGTCGGAAGCGGTCAGGGGCGATCGCCTCCACCTATATAAGACAGGTAGATCGTGGTCAAAGTTGCTCCATATCTAAAAAAAGTCTGAATCAAGTTGCCTTGCGGTAACGTTTCGCCGTAAACCCCCAGGTCAAGGCGTTGTAAGTAAGTTCTTCCTTTCTTTGATGTCGAAATAAAAAATGTCCGATTTGTCGGGAATAATGATCCGTGTGGCGCTCGCTGGAGGGATGGGGTGATCCACTGCCGAGCGGGAAACGGTGGCCGGGGCCGCCCCGGCGGGCCGGAGCGGACAGCCGGGAGGCGTCCTCGGCGGCCGATCGCGGATACCGTTTCCCCATGAGCGCCACCATCGTCGCCAAGGATCTCGCCGCGGGGCACGGCGACCGCGCGCTGTTCTCGGGCCTGGAGCTGGTCGTCGCCCCCGGTGACGTGATCGGCCTGGTCGGTGTGAACGGTGCGGGCAAGTCCACCCTGATGAGGATCCTGGCCGGACTGCTGCCCCCCGAGCACGGCACCGTACGGCTCAGCCCGCCCACCGCCGTGGTCGGCTACCTCCCCCAGGAGCGCGAGCGGCGGGCCGGTGAGACGGTCGGGGCCTTCCTGGCCAGGCGGACCGGGGTGGCCGAGGCGGGGCGCGCGCTCGACGCGGCGACCGAGGGACTGGTCGAGGGCCGTCCCGGTGCCGACGACGACTACGCCGCGAGCCTGGAGAGATGGCTCGCCCTGGGCGGAGCCGACCTGGAGGAGCGGGCCGAGGAGGTGGTCGCGGATCTCGGCCTGGCGGTCGGCCTGGACCACCCGATGACGGAGCTCTCCGGAGGCCAGGCCGCCAGGGCCGGAACGGCCTCCCTGCTGCTCAGCCGTTACGACGTCTTCCTGCTGGACGAGCCGACCAACGATCTCGACCTCGACGGGCTGGAGCGGCTGGAACGCTTCGTCACCGGGCTGCGCGCGGGGACGGTCGTGGTCAGCCACGATCGCGAGTTCCTGGCCAGGACCGTGAACCGGGTCGTCGAGCTCGACCTCGCCCAGCAGCTGATCCGCTCCTACGGCGGCGGCTACGAGGCCTACCTGGCCGAGCGCGAGGTCGCCAGGCAGCACGCCCGCGACGAGTACGAGGAGTACGCCGGCACCGTGGCCGCGCTCAAGCAGCGGGCCGGGATGCAGCGTGCCTGGATGGAGAAGGGCGTCAAGAACGCGCGGCGCAAGGCGCCGGACAACGACAAGATCGGCCGGAAGTTCCGCAGCGAGACGACGGAGAAGCAGGCGGCCAAAGCCAGGCAGACCGAGCGGCTGATCGAGCGGCTGGAGGAGGTCGAGGAGCCGCGCAAGGAGTGGGAGCTCCGGATGGAGATCGCGGTCGCCCCGCGGGCGGGCGCGGTCGTCGCCACCCTGCGCGGCGCCGTGGTCCGGCGCGGCTCCTTCACCCTCGGTCCCGTCGACCTGCAGATCGGCTGGGCCGAGCGGGTCGCGATCACCGGGGCCAACGGCTCGGGCAAGTCCACGCTGCTGGCCGCGCTCCTCGGCCGCGTCCCGCTCGACGAGGGGAACGCCTCGCTCGGCCCCGGCGTGGTCGTCGGAGAGGTGGACCAGGCGCGGGGGCTGTTCCTCGGCGACGAGCCGCTGGCCGACGCCTTCGGCGCCGCCGCCGATGACATGGCTCCGGCCGACGTGCGCACGCTGCTGGCCAAGTTCGGGCTGCGGGCGGCACACGTGCTCCGGCGGGGCGCGACCCTGTCCCCGGGGGAGCGGACCCGGGCCGCGCTCGCGCTGCTCCAGGCCAGGGGGGTGAACCTGCTCGTTCTCGACGAGCCGACCAACCATCTGGACCTGGCGGCGATCGAGCAGCTGGAGTCCGCGCTGGCCTCCTACCCCGGCACGCTGCTGCTGGTCACCCACGACCGGCGGATGCTCGACGCCGTCCACACCACGAGACACCTTCACGTCGACGACGGACGGGTGACGGAGAGCTGAGGGACACCGCCCCTCCCGGAAGACGGCCCCCGAGTCCCCGGCTGCCGGTTCTCGGTGCCCGGTGCCCGGTGCCCGGTGCCCGGTTCCCGGAGTCCGGAGTCCGGGGCCGGGAACCGGGGACTCCGGAAGCCCCCGCGAGCCCCGGAGCCCCGGAAGAGGGTCCGCCTACCGCGGCCCCCGGGGCGGTCGCTCACTTCAAGCCGCTCACTTCGACAGGTAGATGACCTTCCATGCCTCGGCGTAGAAGCAGTTGACAGAGGGCTGGGCGGCCTTGGCCTCGGAGCAGACCTTCACCTCGACCTGGTAGACGTCGCGGGAGGTGAACGAGAAGGTCTTCGGCGTGCCGTAGGAGCAGTTGCGGACGCTGTGGTGCTTGAACGGCAGGTTCCCGCCCGAGGTCCGGTAGGTGATGCGGAAGACGGCCCAGCCGCAGGTCGAGCCCTTGGGAGTCAGGTCCTGGAGCTTGCCGGAGACGCGGGCGGTCTTGGCGGCCGGGATGACCTGGTGGTCCTCGCCGGAGACCGCCACGGAACCGGCAGCCCTGGCTCCGCGGCCGGGGGAGGTGTAGGGACCCCACGTGATGCTCGGCGCGGCCGTCGCGGTCTCTTCCGCGCCGGTCGAGGCGTGGGCGGCGGTGGGGGCGATCGAGGCGAGAACGGCGGCCAGGGCGAGGCCGGTCAGGGTCCGGGTGATCGTCATCGGAGCGATCCTTTCCTGCGGTGGTGCCCGTAGTATCCGGCGGCCCGCTTTCAGGCCGCTTGACCGCTCACTGCAAACGGGTATCAGCCGCCCTCCGGCGAGTATCAGTCGTCTCCCGGGGGGAAGGAGGCGTGCAGGGAGGTGGGTGTCATGGAGGTCCTGGGAATCGACATCGGCGGATCGGGCATCAAGGGAGCCCCGGTGGACATCGCCAAGGGCGAGTTGGCCGGCGAACGTCTGCGCATCCCGACCCCCGTTCCGGCCAAGCCCAAAGAGGTCACCGAGGTGGTCGCGCGGATCGCCGAACACTTCGGCTGGAAGGGCCAGGTGGGGATCACCTTTCCCGGAGTCGTGGTCGACGGCGTCACCCGGACGGCCGCCAACGTGGACCACGAGTGGATCGGCGTGGACGCGCGGTCGCTGTTCGCCACGGCGATGGGCCTGCCCGTGGTCGTGCTCAACGACGCCGACGCGGCGGGCATGGCCGAGGTGACGGTCGGCTCGGCCAGGAACCAGGCCGGAGTGGTGCTGATGCTGACGTTCGGCACCGGCATCGGTAGTGCCCTGTTCGTCGACGGGCATCTGGTGCCCAACACCGAGCTGGGTCACCTGGAGATCAGGGGCAAGGACGCCGAGAGGCGCGCCTCCGACCACGCGCGTGAGGAGGGCGAGATGAGCTGGGAAAAGTGGGCGGGAAGGGTCGAGGAGTATCTCCGGCACGTCGAGGCGCTGTTCTCACCGTCACTGATCGTCATCGGCGGCGGGGTCAGCAAGAAGGCCGACAGGTTCCTGCCCCTGGTGAAGGTGCGCACCCGTGTCATCCCCGCGACCCTCCAGAACGAGGCGGGCATCGTGGGGGCGGCCATGGCCGCCGCGGCGCTGTAGAGCCCGCGATGTTGTAGAGCCTTGTGTGTCATATGCCGGAAAGGCCGTTCAAATTTTGATCTTCCTTTGGCGGACACGCCCTCTGACCTGGGTAGGTAGCGATAGTTAGATGATCACATCTGCTGGAGGCGGAGAGACGTGACGCAGTCGACGGGCGTGCTGGCCCGCTGGATCCTGGCCACCGGGATGGTGGCTCTCACAGCCGCCGGAGCGACGGGAACGGCCGCCGCGGACGGGGACGCCGGGCAGGAGGTGAGGCTGTCGCCGTACCGGGCGGGGCCGGGGGCCGATCTCAGGATCACGGCGTACGACTGCCGGGGGCCCGCCTTCGCCCAGTCGGAGGCGTTCCAGAACGAGCCGGAACTGGAGGAGGACGACTCGGGGGTCGCCGTCGGCTGGGCGCAGGTGGACTACGGCGCGCGCAGCGGTTCCTACAGCGTCGAGGTGGACTGCCGGGGCGACGGCGGAACCCTCTACGGCGAGTTCTACGTCGTCGACGGCTACGGCCCCAACACCGGTGGCGGCGGCCTGGCCCTGACCAGGAGCGCGGCCCGGGCGGCGGAGGGCTGGAAGACGGTTCCCGGGAAGGACGCGCCCGGTTTCACGATCGGCTGGGAGGCGGGCGCGGTCGCCGTGCTCGCCGGTGCCGGCGCGCTGGCGCTGATGTGGCGGCTCGGGGCAGCGGGGCGTGGCTGATACGGCGACCTCGCGAGGTGGTACCGGGTGCCGGACTTCCCCTCCGGCGCGATCGCGGGCGTGATCGCGGGTGTGATCGTCCCCCGCCGGGGACCGTCGCCGGCCGCGAAGGCGAATATTGGAGTGCGGAGAGCCCGGGTCTCGGGCACCATGGTCGGTTGGCTCGTGATCTGTGGGCCGAACGTATTCTGGTTGCAGTATGGGAACGCCTCCGTTGACATCTCCACTCGCCGAACTCCAGGCGCGCCTGCCCGAGCTCACGCTGCGTGACCAGCGGCGGCTACGGCGCAGGCTCGACGGAGCACGCAGGGTCAGGAACCGTGCCGCGCAGCAGAAGATCGCCGCGGAGATCACCTCCGACATCGAGAGGGCGGAGCGCTGGATCGCCGAGCGCAGAGCCGCCGTCCCTCCGGTCACCTATCCCGAGGCGCTGCCGGTCAGCCAGCGCAGGGACGACATCCTGGAGGCGATCCGCGACCACCAGGTCGTGATCGTCGCCGGTGAGACCGGCTCCGGCAAGACGACCCAGTTGCCGAAGATCTGCCTGGAGCTGGGGCGCGGGGTCAGGGGCCTGATCGGGCACACCCAGCCCCGCCGGATCGCCGCCCGGACGGTGGCCGAGCGCGTCGCGGAGGAACTGGACACCCCGCTCGGCGACGCCGTCGGCTACAAGGTGCGCTTCACCGACCAGGTGAGCGAGAGCACGCTCGTCAAGGTGATGACCGACGGCATCCTTCTGGCCGAGCTGCAGAGCGACCGCGACCTCGCCCAGTACGACACGCTGATCATCGACGAGGCGCACGAGCGCAGCCTCAACATCGACTTCATCCTCGGCTACCTCAAGCAGCTCCTGCCGAAGCGGCCGGACCTCAAGGTCGTCATCACCTCGGCCACCATCGACCCGGAGCGGTTCTCCGAGCACTTCGGCGGCGCGCCGATCGTGGAGGTCTCGGGGCGGACCTACCCGGTCGAGGTCCGCTACCGTCCCGTCGGCGAGGACGACGACCAGATCCAGGCGATCAGCGACGCCGTCGACGAGCTGTGCGCCGAGGGGCCGGGCGACATCCTGGTCTTCCTGAGCGGCGAGCGAGAGATCCGCGACACCGCGGACGCGCTGGCCAAGCGCAAGGACGCCGAGATCCTCCCGCTGTACGCCAGGCTGTCGGCGGCCGAGCAGCACAGGGTGTTCCAGTCTCACTCGGGACGCCGGGTGGTGCTGGCGACCAACGTCGCAGAGACCTCGCTGACCGTGCCCGGCATCAAGTACGTGGTCGATCCCGGATTCGCCCGCATCTCCCGATACAGCCACCGCACCAAGGTCCAGCGCCTGCCCATCGAGGCGATCTCCCAGGCCTCGGCCAACCAGCGCAAGGGCCGCTGCGGCCGTGTCTCGGAGGGCGTCTGCATCCGGCTCTACGAGGAAGACGACTTCCTGACAAGGCCGGAGTTCACCGACCCGGAGATCCTGCGCACCAACCTCGCCTCGGTCATCCTGCAGATGACCTCCATCGGCCTCGGCGACATCGCGGCCTTCCCGTTCGTCGAGCCGCCGGACCAGCGGCAGGTCCGCGACGGCTACGACCTGCTGCTGGAACTGGGCGCCTTCGACCAGGCCAGGCAGATGACCCCGCTCGGCCGCAAGCTGGCGGGACTGCCGGTCGACCCCCGCCTGGCGCGCATGGTGCTGGAGGCCGACCACAACGGCTGCGTACGCGAGGTCATGGTCGTCGCGTCCGCGCTGTCCATCCAGGATCCCCGCGAGCGTCCGGTCGACAAGCAGCAGGCCGCCGACGAGAAGCACCGCCGCTTCGCCGACAAGGAGTCGGACTTCGTCTCCTACCTGAACCTCTGGAACTACCTGCAGGAACAGCAGAAGGAGCTGTCCTCCAGTGCGTTCCGGCGTCTGTGCAGGGCCGAGTTCCTGAACTACCTGCGCGTCCGGGAGTGGCAGGACGTCTACAGCCAGCTCCGCCAGATGTCGAAGTCCCTCGGCGTCACGCTGAACAGCACTCCGGGCGACGAGCAGAAGATCCACGTCTCGCTGCTGTCCGGCCTGCTGTCCCACGTCGGCGTCAAGGACATCGACAAGAAGACCCCCGGCGAGGGCTCCCGCAAACCGGGTGCCGAAGCGCGCAGGCCGCTCACCGAGTACGTCGGCGCCCGTAACGCCCGCTTCGCCATCTTCCCCGGATCCGCGCTGGCCAAGAAGCAGCCGCTGTGGGTGATGTCCGCCGAGCTGGTGGAGACCTCCAGGCTCTGGGCCAGGACCAACGCCAAGATCGAGCCCGAGTGGGTCGAGCCGCTCGCCCAGCACCTGGTCAAACGCACCTACTCCGAGCCGCACTGGGAGAAGAAGCAGGGCTCGGTGATGGCCTACGAGAAGGTCACGCTGTACGGCGTGCCGATCGTGGTGCAGCGCAAGATCAACTACGGCCGCATCGACCCCGAGCTCAGCCGGGAGCTGTTCATCAGGCACGCCCTCGTCGAGGGCGACTGGGAGACCCACCACGCCTTCTTCAAGGAGAACCGCAGGCTCCTGGAGGAGGTCGAGGAGCTGGAGGAGCGGGCCCGCCGCCGCGACATCCTGGTCGACGACGAGACGCTGTTCGACTTCTACGACCAGCGTGTCCCCGCCGACGTCGTCTCGGGACGCCACTTCGACTCCTGGTGGAAGAAGGCCAAGGCCGGTCAGCCCGACCTGCTGAACTTCGAGAAGTCGATGCTGATCAGCGAGTCGGCGGGCGACGTCAGCCAGCGCGACTACCCCGACGTGTGGCGTCAGGGCGGCCTGCGCTTCCCGCTGACCTACCAGTTCGAGCCCGGCACCGACGCCGACGGCGTCACCGCCCACATCCCGCTCGCCCTGCTCAACCAGGTGAACGTCGAGGGCTTCGACTGGCAGATCCCCGGCCTGCGCGAGGAGTTGCTCACCGCGCTGATCCGGGCGCTGCCCAAGAACATCCGGCGCAACTTCGTGCCCGCCCCCAACTACGCCAAGCAGGTGCTCCAGCGCGCCAAACCCACCCAGGAGCCGCTGCTGGCGGTGCTGGAGCGGGAGCTGCTCGACCTGACCGGTGTCCAGGTGGCGAGGGACGCCTGGCAGACCGATCTGGTGCCCGACCACCTGAAGATCACTTTCCGGGTGATCGACGGCCGCAAGCACAAACTGGCCGAGAGCAAGGACCTGGCCGAGCTGAAACGGCGGCTCGCGCCCAAGCTGCGCCAGACCCTGTCCAGGGCCGCCGACGGCCTGGAGAAGTCGGGGCTGACCACGTGGGAGATGGGGGAGCTGCCCAAGACGTTCGAGCAGCGCAGGATGAAGGCCTACCCCGCGCTGGCCGACGAGGGCGCCACGGTGGCCGTGCGGATGTTCGAGACCGAGGCGGAACAGCGCCGGGCCATGTGGGAGGGCACCCGCAGACTGCTGCTGCTCAACACCCCCTCACCGGTGAAGTGGGTGCTGGGCCGCCTGGACAACCAGTCCAAGCTCGCCCTCAGCCGTAGCCCGCACGCCGGAGCCGTCGCCCTGTTCGACGACTGCGTCGCCTGCGCCGCCGACGAGCTCATGGGCCGCTACGGCGGGCCCGTCTGGGACGGCCCGGCCTTCACCACCCTGCACGACAAGGTCCGCGCCGAGCTGTTCGACACCACCGCCGAGGTGGTGACCAGGGTCCAGGACATCCTCAAGGTCTGGCACACGGTCGTCACCCTGTTGCCCGAGGGCGGTTCGACCCCCGCGATCGAGGACATCCGCGACCAGGTGGCCGACCTCGTCTATGCCGGGTTCGTCACCGAGACCGGCTACCGGCGCCTTCCTGACCTGCTCCGCTATCTCAAGGGCGCCCAGCGGCGGCTGGAGAAGCTGCCCGACGACCGCTTCCGCGACACCGAGCGGATGCACAAGGTCCACGACATCGAGGACGACTACCACGAGCTGGTGGAGAAGCTCCCGCCCGCCCGCCGCTCCGACGACGACGTCCGGCAGATCCGCTGGATGATCCAGGAGCTCAGGGTGAGCTACTTCGCGCAGACCCTGGGCACGCCGTACTCCATCTCGGACAAGCGCATCCGCAAGGCGATGGACCAGCTGTGAGGCCGGGCCGCCACGCCGGGCGCCCGGGTCTCCGGTCGGGGTGCCCGGGTTCTCTCGCGGTGGCCCACTCCCTCGGGGTTCGCTGACTCGCTGATCAATTGATCTTCTTCGGTTCGTGATGCATTCATGATCGATTCATGAGTCGTACTCACCTTGAGCTCTACATTTACTCCTCGTCAGGCCGAACTGTCCCGACCGTTTTTTTGAGGAGCATGGTGAAACCGATTGTGCGTCGAACCATCCGTGCGATCTTAGCGATCACGCTCGCCGCGATGGCGGCCGTGAGCGCCGGGGTCGTGGTATCGGCCGCGCCCGCCTTGGCGGACCGCTCGCCGCAGCAGATTGTCAATGACTGCTACGACCCGAAGTCGGAGTTTCGGGGGAACACCCGCTGGTGGGTCCCCGCCTGCAAGGTCACAGTGCTGTCCGGTAGGCAGATATACGGCGCCCCCAGGGCCGCGGGGCGTGGGCAGGCGGCCTGCAACCCCAACGGTGGCAGCACGAGCATCACCGCCTCCCACACCACCTCGTCCTCCTTCTCCTGGGGCCTCGACATCGGTGTCAAGAAGAAGTTCGGTGACCTGGAGGGGCAGGTCGGCGTCAAGCTCGGCTGGAGCTGGAGTTGGTCCGATACCAAAGGCCATGCCGAGTCCGTGAGCATCCCGGGTTGGTCCGTCGGCTGGGTCGAGGTCAAGGAGGCCTTGCGCGAGGTGGTCGTCGACGTCAGGGCCGACTACCTGGACGGCCGTGGCTACGCCGAGGAGGCCAAGAGGCAGATCGTCTACTCCCCGGACCCGACCCGCGAAAACGATTGGGTGGGGCGCAGCCGCCCGATGACCGACTGGGAGATCGGCTACTACTGCAACAGGAACGCCACTGCCTCCGATGAGGCCGGGTTCAAGTCGTTCCCCGTCGGCACGCTCGCCACGACTTCCTCGTCCGCGGCCGTGTCCTCCTCCGCCGAGCCTTTCGCCGCCTCCGAGGTGTCCGCGCAAGGGGCTGAGGAGTACGGCCCCGACTTCCGCTTCTGGGCCAGCAGCCGGGGCCGCCTGCTCAGCAGCTACAGCGGCCTGTGCATGACCGTGCGCAATGGTTCCGCTGCCGACGGAACCCGGATCGTGCAGGATGCCTGTGGTGCCAACCTGCCCAAGCAACAGCTCTGGAGCACCGTGGACCGGCGGGATGGCCAGGTCAAATACGTCGCCTACCAGAACGCCAAGAACAAGAAGTGTCTCGACATCAGCGGGAACGAGCGGGACGACGGGCTGATCCTGGAGCAGTACACCTGCGTGCCCTCGGCGCCCGTGCAGAGTTGGCTGGTGGAGCACGTCACCCTGAGGATCCCGCCCTCCTACCAACCGCAGGACGGTTACTTCCTCAGGAACAAGAAGACCGCCAAGTGTGCGGCCCTGGACTTTTACAACGGCATGTCGAAACCGGACAGCCCCCTGATGCAGTACCCCTGCCACCGCTGGTGAACTTTCTCTGGGCGGGCGTGCGGCCACGGCCGGGCGCCCGCCCCGGGCCGTACGGCGCACGGGGCGCCGCCGGAGGGCCCGTTCCGTGACCGGGAGTGGACGTCCACGGGCCACGGCATCGAGGACGGGTGCCGTGCTCGGCCGGAGAGGCCTCCTCCGCCCCTGAACTCCGTCGGTGCGGCGACCGAGTGATCTTCTTTGTTTCGCTACGCATTCATGGTCAATTCATGAGCCGTGCTCATCTTGGCTTTTACATGCTTTTTGTCAGGCCGAAATATCCGGCCGCACTTTCTGAGGAGCATGGTGAAACCACGTTTGCGTCGAATCGTTCGCTCGTTCTCAGCGGTCACGCTCACCGCGCTGGCGGTCATAAGCGCCTTGGTCGCGACGCCGGTCGCGCCCGCCTCGGCGGCCCGTTCCCCGGAACAGATCGTCAGGGACTGCTACAACCCGAATTGGCGGCAGGCGGGAGACCTCGTCTACGCGGTCCCCGAATGCAGGATCACGGTGAAGAGCGGTGAGAGGGTGTACGGCTCCCCCGAAGTCGCGGGAAGCCCGTCTGTCATGTGCAACGGCAAGGGGGGCAGCACGACCATCAACGGCTCCAGCACCACCTCGACCTCCTTCTCCTTCGGCCTCGACCTCGGTGCCAAGAAGAAGTTCGGCGACCTTGAGGGACAGATCGGCGCCAAGCTCGGCTGGAGCTGGAGCTGGTCCCAGACCCGGGGCTGGGCCACCAGCGTGAACATCCCGAGGTGGGGTGTCGGCTGGGTCGGATTCCAGAAAGCCCTGCGCAAGGTGGTCGTGGATGTCGTGGCCGACTACGACGACGGCCGAGGCTACGCCGAGTACGCCAGGGACCAGGTCGTCTACGGCCCGGACCCGGACGGCAAGGACAAGCCGGTGGGGAAGAGCCGTCTGCTGACCAACTGGGAGATCGAGCACTACTGCCACAGCGCCGCCTTCACCGCCTCCGGTGAGGCCCAGGCCAAGTCCCTTCCAGCCCCCGCGGACAGCTCGGCCCCGACCTCGGACGGCGCTTCCGGTGCCCCCGCCACTCCCGTCTCGGAGGCCGCCGTCTCCGCCGCGGACCCCGCCTCCGCGGCCTCCGCCGACTCCAAGGTGTCGGCGCAGGGATGGTACGGCCCCGACTTCCGCTTCTGGGCCGTCACCCAGGGCGGCCTGCTCAACAGCTACAGCAACAACTGCATGGCGGTGAAGGGGGGCAGCTCCGCCAACGGCGCCGCGATCGTCCAGGACGACTGCAACCCCAAGGGGCTCAAGGAGCAGCAGTGGACCCCTACGCGTAGGCCGAACGGCTACTTCATCTACCAGAACGCCAAGAACAAGAAATGCCTCGACGTGAGCGGGGCCGAGACGGCGTCCGGGCAGCCTCTGGAACAGTACGCCTGCTACCCCAACGAGCCCGTGCAGAACTGGAACATCGTGCCCGTCACCCTGAAGATCCCGCCCTACGACGACCCCCAGCCCGGCTACTTCTTCAGCAACAAGAAGAGCGGCAAGTGCATGGCCCTCGACTTCGGCAGCCTGCTGCAGGACGGCGGCCGGGTGGTCCAGCAGAACTGCCCGTGACCGTGAACCGCTGATCCGGTGAGTCTCCCTGTTCGGGGCGGGCGTGCGGCCACGGTCGGGCACCCGCCCCGGGGCACACGGCGCACGGGGCGCCGCGGCCCGTCCCCGAGAGGGAAAGTAGGATCGGGGTCCGATCGAAGGGGGGCATCGTGGTCAGGGCGCTGGTGTTCGACGTCGGGGAGACTCTGGTCGACGAGACGCGGATCTGGTCGCGCTGGGCCGACCGGCTGGGCGTCACCCGCTTCACGATGCTCGGCGTGCTGGGCGGCATGGCGGCGCTCGGCAGGTCCTTCGAGGAGGCGTTCCAGATTCTGCGGCCCGGCTTCGACGTCGAGGCCGAGCAGGAGGCGTGGCGGCGGGAGGACCCCGACGGGCTCCGGGTCGACTTCGACGCCGACGACCTCTACCCGGACGTACGGCCCGGCCTGACCGCGCTGCGCGACCTCGGCTACGAGCTGATCATCGCCGGGAACCAGCCCCCGCAGGCCTACGACGCGCTGGCCGCGATGAACCTTCCCGTCGACTCCATCCACACCTCGGACGGCTGGGGAGTGGCCAAGCCCGATCCGGAGTTCTTCGCCAGGGTCGTGACGGTGTCGGGGCGCGAGCCCGGTGAGATCCTCTACGTGGGGGATCGGCTCGACAACGACGTGCTGCCCGCCCGTACGGCCGGCATGCGCACGGCCCTGATCCGCAGGGGCCCGTGGGGCCACCTGCACGCGACCCGCCCCGAGGCGGCCGAGGCCGACCTCGTCGTCGACGACTTCCCCGCCCTCGTCGCCGCCCTGCCCGACCGCCTCTCCGTCTGACCGATTCCCCCTCGCCGTCTCCTCCCCGCCTGCTTCGGTCCCCGGCGGCCGTCGCCCTGGCCGATTCGGCGCCCGATGTCCTCCGCTCCTCACCGGCCCTGTCCGTCCTGACCGGCGGTCCCGGGTGACCGCGCGGGCCTGGGCCGTCGCGCCGCGTTCGGCGAGGCGCTGCGGCAGGTGATCCCCGCTCCCGTGCTCCGGCCGGCCGGTCACGAGATGCGCGTGCTGGCGGGTCTGGTCCGGTGGCCGACCGGCCGCAGGCACGGCGTGGGTCCGGACGACCGGGCGTCACCCGCCCGCACGTCGTCTCTGCGGGGGAGTTGCGTCCGCTACGGCGCCCTGTTCGATCTGCGGGTCCCGCTCCACCTGGTCACCGCCGTCCGGGCCGAGCGGCGGATCCACGACGGCGGCCTCATCAGGCTGGACGGCGAGCGGCTCGAGGTGGTCGTCTCGGCCATGACCACGGTCGTGGTCGAGCCGGCCGAGCCGGTCACGGTCACGCGCCCGCTGGGCCGTACGGGCACCGCGTCGCTCATCCGGTTGCACACCGACGAGCCGCGGGAACTCGTCCGTGAGCTGTCGGCGCGGGTCACACGCCGTGACGCCGGTCAGGTGTCCGGCTCGGTGCCGTGACGTCGGTCACCTGTCCGGCTCGATGTGGATCGCGCGTTCCTCGGCCGACAGGTCGCCGCTGTCGGGACCGACGTCGGTGGCGTACGCCTCCGAGGTCTCGTCGGGGCCGATCCCCTTGTCCGGGGCCACCAGCCGGTCCTCCCCGCGCGGTGTGTGCCGGCGCTCCGGCGCCTCACGCCACAGACGCTCGTCGAGGGTGTCCTGGTGTTCGGGGTCGTCCTCGACGATCTCGTGATGGAGACCGAGGTCGTCGGTCCATCCCTCGACCTCGATCGCCTGCTCGTCGCTCAGACCCTCACGGTCTGGGGGCATCTCACTCATACCGCCGCCATACCCGTTTTATCTGGTAAACCCCATAAAAAGGGTGATATGTCGCATCTTCGGGCATTTCCGGTGCGGGGTGGAGTCCGGCGCGGGTCACCGGCCGCCGATGAAGTATCGGGCGGGGATGAACAGCTCGTGCCCGGTGTCGAAGAGCACCCGCACCCCGGCGGTCGTCCATTCGGTCGTCCTCACGGAGTCGGCGGACGTTTCGATGTTCACCAGGTGGCCGTGGGAAAGGCTGGGATCCCGGCCGACGACGATCTGGTGCGACTCCTCAAGAAGGCTGCTCCTGCGGACCAGAGCCAGCAGATGCCGCGAATCGTCGTCGTACGTCACGGTGGCCGGCTGGTCGCTGCGGTAGACCACCTCGGAACGCGGCCACCGCGCCGCGACGGACAGCGCCACACCCAGTGCCACACCCAGCGCCACACCCAGTGCGACGCCGAGAACGACCGGCCCGAGGCCTCTCGGCCGCCCGGAACGGTTCGGGTGGGTCAACGGCGCTTCCACGGCAAAGGGTGAAGTCATCAACGGTCTCCGTAAGGGTCGGTTACATGGTTCGTCGCTCCCGCGCGGTGGAAAGTTCACGAGGTTCCAGGCGCGCGACCCGGGAGGCGTTGGGGCCGGCGCCGCGCCGTACCGCCTCGAGGCTTCAAACTTAACCGGTCAGCCGGTACAGTTTCGGGTGTGCCAAGAGCGAGTTCGAAGGACCGCCTGCTCGACGCCGCGGCCGAGGTGCTCCTCGCCGACGGGGCCGAGTCACTGACCCTGGAGGCCGTGGCCCGGCGCGCCGGAGTCTCCAAGGGCGGCCTGTTCTATCACTTCCCGACCAAGCAGTCCCTGGTGGCGGGCATGGTCGAGCGCCTGGTCGGCGCCTTCGACGCGGCCCTGGCCGAGCCGGGCTCCCGCCCGGGAGACTTCCTGCGGGCTTACGTCGCCGCGACGATCCCCGACGCCCCCGTCTCCGGAAGGGGGCCCGCCGACCGCCTCACCGCCGCCCTGCTCGCGGGGATCCTCGTCGATCCAGGCGGCCTCGCGCCCCTGCGCGAGCGGTACGCGGCCTGGCAGCACAGGCTCGCCGACGACGGGATCGATCCCGCCGTCGCCACGCTGGTGCGCCTGGCCGTCGACGGCTGGTGGGCCGCCCGTCTGCTCGGCCTGGCCGAACCCGAGCCCGGGCTGCACGAGCGGGTCCGCCGTCACCTGATGGAGATGATCGACAATGGTGCGCGATAGCCTCCGCGTGCTCGCCCGTGTCCGCGAGTTCTCGCGTGCCCGCGCGGCCCTGCGCGCCCGGGCGGGCCGCGGCCACGGGTACGGAGGAGTCCACGGCTCCCTCGGGGTCACCAAGGCGCTCATGCTGGTCACCGACGTGGGATTCCTGGTCTACTTCTCGGTCACCGGCCTGGGGCTCATCCCGCCGGAGCTGGCCTTCGCCGACTACGCCGACCCGCTGATGGTCTCCTGGAACTGGTCGTTCCTGTGGATCGACCTGCCCGCCGCCGCCACCGGTCTCACCAGTCTTCTCCTGGCGCGCGGGGGCGTGCGTGACGCTTCCCAGCTGATGCTCGTCTCCCTCGTCCTCACCTCGGCCTCGGGGCTGATGGCCGTCGCCTTCTGGACCCTGCGCGGGGACTTCTCTCTCGTCTGGTGGATCCCCAACCTCTACCTGCTGCTTTTCCCGCTGCCGGCGATCGCCCGCCTGACCGGACTCGCCGGGCGGCGCCGGGCCGAGGACGGGGCGCGGATGACCTGACGGGCAGGGCGGGACGGCGGCGCTCCGGGGGCGCGGTCCTTCGGTGCCTGAGCATGGATGAGGTCAGGGCAAAAGCCTGTAAAGCGTTATTTGTCTAATTTGTCGGCTTTTGTGGAGTCATGTCGGGAACAGGGTGAACATCGAAACCCTGGAGGACGACATGATCACGCCGCAGGCGCCCGACGGCGAGCGCACGGAGGAGGCGGAGGCGCTCATCCGCGACCGACTGGTCCTGTTCCGGCGGCGCATGCGGCGCGAGGCGACCCTGGACCAGATAACGTGCCGGCTGGCCGTACGGATGAACGTGCGGCCGAGTGAGGCGGCGGCCTACCTGGCCCGGCTGTCGCACGACAGCGGGATCGACCTGCTCGACGTCGCCCGTTCGGTGGACGAGCGCAACCCCCGCTCGCCCGAGGAGCTGCGGGTCGAGATCCCAGAGTGGGTCGACGACGTCATGGGCGCGTTGCAGATGGCCGCCGCCTATCTGACCCCGATCCGGGACGAGGCCGGCCGCATCGTGGACTTCCTGGTCGCCGCGATCAGCGAGCAGGCCTGCGACGCGACCGGATACGGTCCCGAACTCCTGAGAGGGCGCAGAATGGTCGAGCTCAGCCCGGGAGTCGTCCGCTCGGGACTCCTCGACGCCTACCTGCGGGTATACGAGACGGGCGTCCCGTTCTCCAGGGGGCCCTTCGAATACGTGGAGATCAGGGGCGAGCGGTCCTGGCTCGTCTCGGTCAGCGTCAAGGCCGCGCGGGCCGGTGACGGGGTGCTCGCCACCTGGTGGATCCACGACGAGGAGGAGCGCCTGACCAAGGGGTGGGGGCGGGCTCAGCGGCTGGCCGGGCTGGCCTGGGCGGAGTGGGATCTGGCGACCGGCCGGGTGTCCTGGACCCGTGGCATGTACGAGATGTTCGGCAGGGAGCCCGCCGAGGGGCCGATTTCACTCGACCGGCTGCCGGGGATGGTGGCGGTGGGCGACGTGCCCGTCGTCAGGGAGATGATGCGCACGCTGCTGGAGTACCGCGAGGCCGTCGAGGAGGAGGTGCGGATCCAGCACCGGTACGGCATCCGCCATCTCCGCCTGCTCGCGGAACCCGTCCTCGACCAGGAGGGCCTTCCGGTGGCTATCCGGGTCATGGCGCAGGACATCACGGCCGACCGCCGCAGGGAGCGCGCGCTGGCCATGGCCCACGAGCAGACCTCGCGCGCCAGGCGCCGCGCGGAGGAGGAGCACCGTGTCGCGGTCACGCTGCAGGACACCCTCGTGCCCCCGCACCGGGGGATAGTCGATCTTCCCGGGCTGAGCCTGGCGCTCAGGTACCGTCCCGGTGAGGAGGTCGACAGCCTCGGCGGCGACTGGTTCAAGACCCGCCCGCTGCCCGACGGCCGGGTGCTGATCGCCATCGGCGACGCGATGGGCCACGGGCTGACGGCGGCGAGCCTGATGGTCCAGATGCGCAGCGGCCTGGCCGGGCTCGCCTACACCGGAGCCGAGGCCGACCAGCTCGCGACCTGGCTCAACGAGCTCACCTACCACGCGAACCAGGGGATCACCGCGACCGGAACCGCGATCATCGGCCACTTCGACCCGGCCGGGCGCGTCCTGACGTGGACCTCGGCGGGTCACCCGGCTCCCGTCCTGGTCCGCGACGGCAAGGCCGCCTTCCTGGAGGGCGATCCGGGCACCATGCTCGGGGCGTTCGAGGCCATGGAGTACACGCTCACCACGACGCGGCTCAACGAGGGTGACGTGCTGATCCTGTACACCGACGGCATCGTCGAGCGCCGGGGGCGGGACCTGAGCGACGGCCTGAACGCGCTGCTGGAGGCGGCGGCCCGGTGCACCGAGGGCGACCTGGAGGGCGACCTCACCTGCCTCCTGCGGCAACTCGACGACGAGCCCGCCCAGGACGACATCTGCGTGCTGGCCCTGCGAGTGCTCTGACCGTGTCGGCCGTCGCCCGTCATGGGCGTTCGTCACTTATATATGGATTGACTTATATAAGTGAGTGACGATACTTTTGCGAGGTCCGCGCGTCCGATGTGCTGGGCGATCCGGCCTGGAGCGGGGGCGGAGGCCGTCCGCGACGGTCCGGCGAGCAACCCGACCACAGGAGCAGTTCATGATCGAAATCACCGAGCAGATCAACGCCGTGCGGCGGCAGGTCGGCACGCGCGCGCTCGAAGCGGGCGAGGCCCGAGTCGTGACCGTCAGCCAGGTCTACGACGCGCCCATCGAGGACGTCTGGGACGCCTGCACCAACCCCGAGCGCATCCCCCGGTGGTTCCTGCCCGTCTCGGGTGAGCTCCGCCTGCACGGCCGCTACCAGTTCGAGGGCAACGCGGGCGGCGTGATCCAGTCCTGTGACCCGCCCAAGGGCTTCACCGCCACCTGGGAGTACGGCGGGGATGTCAGCTGGGTCGAGGTGCGTCTGTCCGGCGAGCCGGACGGCGGGACCCGTTTCACCCTCGAACACCTCGCCCACGTCGACGAGGAGCGCTGGGCCGAGTTCGGGCCCGGAGCGGTCGGCATCGGCTGGGACATGGGGCTCGTGGGCCTGGCCGTCCACCTGTCCTCCGGCCGGGCCGTCGCCCAGGAGGAGGGTGCGGCGTGGGCGGCCTCCGACGAGGGCATACGGTTCGTGACGCTCAGCAGCCGGAGCTGGAGCGACGCGAGCGTCGCGGCGGGCACGGACGAGGCCGCCGCCCGGGCCGCGGAGGCCCGCGTCACGGCCGCCTACACCGCGTACCCGGAGTCTTCTGAATCCCCGGAGTCCCCTGACGCCCCCGCCGGCTCCTGAGGTCCGCCTCGCCCGCTCCGTGGGATCCCCTGGCCCGGCCTAACCCGGCAGGTAGGCGGTCCGCCCCTCCTGCCGGGCGCGGCGGGCCGCGGTGATGCGTGCCGAGGTGTGGGCCGGGAGGAGCGTGGCGGCCTCGTCCCAGGGGAGGAAGGCCAGGTCGTCGAGCTCTTCGGCCTGCAGCCGGATGCCGGTGGGATCGTCCACGGTGCCGCCGTCGAACAGGAAGTTCACCATCGGGCGGGGGCGTTCGTCGAAGGGCGGCGACCAGTGCACCACGAGCAGCGCGCCCGCCTTGACCGACAGGCCGAGCTCCTCGCCGACCTCCCGCGCCGCGCAGTCGTGGGGCGCCTCCCCGGACTCGATCACCCCGCCGGGGACGGACCAGTAGGGCCGGTAGTTGGGCTTGACCAGCAGGACGCGGTCCTGGACGTCGGTAAGCAGAAGGCAGGCCGAGGCGAACACGCTGGGCAGCGTGGCGTACCACTCGGCGGGCTCAAGATAGGGCTTGCTCACCTCGGTCACGCTACCCACCCGGCCCCCGGATCCACCGCCGACCGGGTGGGAAACCCGCCGTCCCTGTGGATTCCGCTTACCCGTCCCCGGCGGGAGCGTCGGGTTCCAGCCAGACCAGCTCGGAGCCCAGGCGCGTGGCGGCGCTGAGGGCGCTCCGCCGCCGGCCGAACCCGTGGTCGACGCCGACCGTCGCGGCCGTACCGCACGGCAGCTCCAGCCCGTAGGCGACGATCGTCTCCGCCACCTCTTCCTCGTCCTCATCGAGCTCCCGGACCAGCGCGAACACGCGCGGCAGTCCACCGGCCAGAGCCCTCACCCCCTCGACCGTCCCGAAACCACCCTCCCGGACCGGGTCGTGGTGGACAATCGGCTGGTCGGATCCAGCGAAGTGTTCCATGGCGGATGCTTCCCTCCGGCGCCTGAGGCCGGGGTGGGCCTGCCCTCCAAGCGAAGCCCGCCCCGGCCCTTCCCTTGTCTTGACCTTCACGCGACCACCTGGCCCGTTCGCCTGACCGACGATCGCCAGGTGATTCACTCACTGTGACGACTCCATTACCTTGTGTATAGTGGCATGCACGGCGGGCGCTCCACAAGTTGTCTAGGTGGCTGAGTGACTCGCTTCTTAATTGCACGGGTCGTCGCGGGAAGGAAGGGGCATGGCTGCTCCCAAGTGGGTTACGTTGCGCTCCCAGTGGCTCGGGCAGCAGCTCCGGGAGCTGCGTGAAGCCAACGATCTGATCCTCAAGGAGGTGGGCGAATACCTCCAACGCGATCCGGCTACCGTCAGCCGCTTCGAGTCCGGTGGCTATCCGATCCGGCGTCCTGATCTCCTGGCTCTTCTCGACCTGTACGGCGTTGCTGATGGCAGGCGGCGTGAGGAATTGATGAAGCTTAGCCAGGAGGTCTGGCAGAAAAGCTGGTGGGACGGATACGCCGGAGAGGTCGCTGGGGCGTTCATCGACTATGTGTGGCTGGAATCTCGGGCGCGGAAAATCCTCACCTTCGACAACACCCTGCTGCCTGGCCTGCTCCATACATCGGCGTATGCGCGGGCGGCGATCGTGGCGGCTGAGTACGGCGCGAGAAGGGATCAGATCGATCGATGGGTCGAGCTCCGCATGAGTCGTCAGGAGATCCTTGGCGGTGACGATCCACCTCACTTCTCGGCGATCATCGATGAGGCCGTGCTGCGGCGTGAGGTTGGCGGCCGGAAATGCCTGGTGGCGCAACTTCGTCACCTCGTCGAATGTGTTTTCCGGTCAAGCGTGGAGATTCGTGTGCTGCCGTTCGCTGCCGGGGCGCATGCCAGTCCGACCGGTGCGTTCCGGATCTTCACGATGAGGGAGCCGTTCCCTGAGGTCGGTTATGCGGAGACGCCGAAAGGGGCCATCTATGTTGAATCACCCGATGCCGATGGCTTTGCGCGGACGTACGATGAACTGCAGAAGCTAGCGCTTACACCTGAAAAGTCGGCGGAACTCATCTCTGTGACGGCGGAGGAGCTGTCGCGGTGAATTTAAGGAAGGGGCATCTTATGTCCGATTCCGAGGCCTTGGCTCATGTCGCCTGGCATATCAGCACGAAGAGCGACAACGGCGGCGGGAGTTGCGTTGAGGCGGGGCCGTTGGGGGATGGGAGTGGGCGGGTGGCCGTGCGCCACAGTCGTCGTCCCGATGCCGAGGTGATCGTCTACAGCCGGGCCGAGTGGGTGGCGTTCGTCGGCGGTGTCAAGGACGGTGAGTTCGACTTCCCTGCTCTGTGATACGCGAATGGAAGGGTGTCGCATGTCTGGTTCCGAAAAGCTTGGTCAGGTGGCCTGGCGTATCAGCACGAAGAGCGAGAACGGCGGCGGGAACTGTGTTGAGGTGGGGCCGTTGGGGGATGGGAGTGGGCGGGTGGCTGTGCGGCACAGTCGTCGTCCTGACGCTGAGGTGATCGTCTACAGCCGGGCCGAGTGGGTGGCGTTCGTCGGC
>NZ_JBFBCF010000043.1:22797-87015 GCF_040683035.1 Streptosporangium sp. NPDC051022
GGCGGGTGGCTGTGCGGCACAGTCGTCGTCCTGACGCTGAGGTGATCGTCTACAGCCGGGCCGAGTGGGTGGCGTTCGTCGGCGGTGTCAAGGACGGCGAGTTCGACTTCCCGGGCTGATGGCACGTCGTTGTGGGGTCGGACCCGAATGGGTGAGAGGGGGCTGTTCCTTTCCTGAAACGGCCCTCTCCCTTTCTCCTGCCCGGCCTCAGATCGGAGGGAAGCGACCGTAGTATTCGCCGAGTCCTTTACGGTAGGCGGCGTCGTCGTAAGTGGTCTTGGTCTCCTCGAACTCCGGAGCCTCCTTGATCTCGTCCTTGGTGCGGGCGACGTAGACCTTGTGCTCCTGGTGGTCGATGCGGGTTACGGTTCCAGCGGGCAGTACGACCTTTCTGCCGAAGAGCCAGAAGCCGATGTCGACGACGATGTAGCTGTCGCCGGCCACGTTGCTCTCCTCGTCGACAGAGCCGATCTTGCCGTCGGTGGCCTCCACATCGAAGCCGATCACGCTCAGGCTCTCGTCACCGAAGACGCCGGGGCGGTAGGTCCACAGGTTCTCGGGCGGCATCTCACATCTCCTCGCTGACCATGGGTTCTGGCAGAAGGTGGATTCCCCGGCTCGGAGATGACGAAGGGGGTGGAGCACTTTATGATCAAGAAAGAAGCGGCCCGCAGAGGGTAAAGAAGCCCGCCTCCGGGGTGGAGAGTGTCCTCCGAATCGCTGGCACTGCCCGCCGCACTTCTCCCGGCCCGCGCCTTCCCCGGCGGAAGCGGGCCGCGACGAGCCGGATGGCGGTCTGCCTGGCAGCGCTGTTCGCGGTGGTGTTCGCGATGACGGCCCCCCACATCGACGACGCCCTCCTCGACGAGAAGCCGTCGCCTCCGGGGTGCGAGGTGACGGCGTAGCGGGTTCGGGACGGGTGTCGGGTCAGGCCGTGGTGGAAGGCGGATCGGTGAACACATGACGGAGGGACCGTTCCGTGTCCGAAGGGTCCCCCCGTCGATGGGGCCGGTGTCGTGACGGGGAACGTTCACCGGGCTGGGCGCCGTTCATCGGCGCCGATCCGCTCCGCTTCACCGCTCGCCGTACCGGCGCTACGAGGGGCACGAACACGGTGAGGGCGGATGGGGTGGTGAGGGTGGGTGAGGTGGTGAGGGTAGATGGGGTGGTGAAGGTGGGTGCGGTGAGGTGGGTGGATGGATGGGGGATGGGGGGAGCGGTCGCGGTGAGGTGGGTGAGCGTGGTGGAGGTGGGTGGGGGCGTGTCAGATGATGGGGAAACGGTCGTAGTAGCCGCTGAGGTCGGCTCGGTAGGCGGGCTCCCTGTAGGTGGTCTCGTCGAACTCCGGGGCCTGCTTGATCTCGTCCTTGGTACGGGCGACGTAGACCTTGCGCTCCTGGGCGTCGATGCGGGTGACGGTTCCGGCGGGCAGGACGACCTTCTTGCCGAAGATCCAGAAACCGGTGTCGACGACGACATAGCTGTCGCCGGCCACGTTGCTCTCCTCCTCCACCGAGCCGATCTTGCCGTCGGTGGCCTCGACGTCGAAGCCGATCACACTCAGGCTCTCGTCGCCGAAGACGCCGCCACGGTAGGTCCACGGGTTCTCGATCGTCACTTCGGATCTCCTCGCTGATCATGGGTTCGGGCAAGGAGGTGGGCTACCCGGTCCGACCGGGATAAACGGCTCCGGAGAGCGTTTTCCCGCGGGAGACCGCTCCGGGCCCCGGCCGCCGTCCGGCCGGATCCGCGAGGCGGTGAGGCGGCGAGGTCGGGTGGTGAAGTCAGGCGGTGAGGTCAGGCGGCGGCGAACAGGGGCTCGTCGCGCCTGACGAGGGCGGCGTAGCGGCCGTCGGCGGCCAGCAACTCGTCGTGGGTGCCGCGCTCGACGACGTGGCCGTGGTCGAGGACCACGATCTGGTCGGCGTCGCGGATCGTGGACAGCCGGTGGGCGATCGTGATGGTGGTACGGCCCCGCGACAGGGAGTCCAGGGCCTCCTGGACCGCTCGCTCGGTCTGGGTGTCCAGGGCGCTGGTGGCCTCGTCGAGGATCAGCACGGGCGGGTTGCGCAGCAGCGTGCGCGCGATGGCCAGGCGCTGCTTCTCGCCGCCCGAGAAGCGGTAGCCGCGCTCGCCGACCATGGTGTCGTAGCCGTCGGGCAGCGACATGATGTGGTCGTGGATGCGGGCGGCGCGGGCGGCCTCGGCCAGCTCGGCGTCGGTGGCCGACGGTTTGGCGAAGCGGAGGTTGTCGGCGATGGAGGCGTGGAACAGGTAGGTCTCCTGGGAGACCACACCGACCGTCTCGGCCAGCGTCTCGAAGGTCAGCTCGCGCACGTCCACGCCGTCGACGGTGACCCGGCCGCCGGTCACGTCGTACAGGCGGGGGAGCAGGTAGCTCAGCGTGGTCTTGCCCGAGCCGGTCTCGCCGACCACCGCCATGGTCGTGCCCGCCGGGACGGTGAGGTCCACGTCCGACAGCGTCAGGGCCTCGCCGTACTCGGAGTCTTCGGTCTGTCCGGGACTCTCGGGGCTTTCGGGGCTTTCGGTGCTTTCGGGGGAGCGGCGCGGGCCGTACGAGAAGTCCACGTGCTCGAAGCGGACCTCGCCTCGCACGTCCGTCAGCGTCCGGTGGCCGGGGTGGATGTCCACCGTCAGGTCGAGATACTCGAAGATCCGGGCGAACAGGGCCAGGGAGCTCTGCACGTCGACGCCGAGCCGCAGCAGCGAGACGGCCGGCCGGAACAGGCTCATCTGCAGGGTGGTGAAGGCGACGACGGTGCCGATGGAGACCACGGAGGTGAGCCCGGTGGCCCAGTAGATCACCGCGGGCATGGCCGCCATGATGATCTGGATGGTCGACTGCCGCCAGCGCCCGGCCATGCTGGAGCGGACCTCCAGGTCGGCCAGTTCGTCGGAGGCGGCGCGGAAGCGCCGGGTGAGCTCGGAGGTCTGGCCCATCGTACGGCCCAGCAGGATCCCGCTGATCGACAGCGACTCCTGGACCGTCGAGGAGAGGGCGGCCAGCTTCCGCTGCCGCTCCGAGGTGATCTTCCTGCGCTCGCGGCCGACCCTGCGGCTGATCCCCACGAAGACGGGCAGCAGGAGCAGTGAGACCGCGGTCAGCCGCCAGTCGAGCACGACCATCGCGATGATCGTCGCCACCACGGTGGTCAGGTTGGAGACGATCGAGGCGGCGGTGGAGGTGACCACCGACTGCATGCCGCCGATGTCGTTGGCGATGCGCGACTGCACCTCGCCGGTGCGGGTGCGGGTGAAGAAGGCCAGCGACATGCGCTGCAGGTGACCGTAGACGGCGGTGCGCAGATCGTGCATGACGCGCTGGCCCACGGTGTTGGAGATCAGCGTCTGGACGACGTCGAGCGCGCTGGTGGTGACGGCGACCGTGACCATGCCGAGCGCCAGCAACGTCAGCAGGCCGGTCCGGCCATGGGGGATGGCGTCGTCGAGCACCTCGCGCAGCATGAACGGCGAGGCCAGCGAGACGAGGGAGGACAGGGCGATGAGGGCGCCCACCAGGGCCAGGCGGCTCCGGTAGGGGCGGAACAGGGCGACGATGCGCCGCAGCGGTGCCCGGGGTTCGTCGGTCATACCGGTTTTTTCGGGAGGGGTGCTTCTTCGGGTTCGCTCAGTCATGCAACCTCTTTCTGATGCTAGCTCAAACAGAGGTTAGCTCATATTCATTCCCGCAGACAATGAGATAAGTTCGGGGGGTGGAGACGGAACTGGCTGAGCTGCTGCGCGGTGTCAGCCATCGACTGCGCCGGGGATACGGCGAGCGGTTCGGCCCGCTCGGCCTCACCCCGGGCCAGGTGCGGGCACTGCGGGTGATCGCCGAGGCCGAGCCGCCGCTCAGGATGGTCCAGCTCGCCGAGACGCTCAGGATCGTGCCGCGCTCGGTGACCCCGGTCGTGGACGCCCTGGAGGAGGCGGCCCTGGTGCGGCGCGAGGTCGATCCGGCCAACCGCAGATCCACCCTCCTGGTGCTGACCCCGGAGGGCAGGGCGCGTTACGAACAGGTCCGCGAGGCCCGCAGGCAGGCGGCGGAGGAACTGTTCTCCGTGCTCACCCCGCAGCAGCGGGAACAGCTCAGGAATCTGCTGAGCCTGGTGGAGAGCGGCTCCGCCTGAGGTCCGGGCCGTGCCCGCCGGAGGATGCGCCTGGCGGCGGGCACGGGTGTCCGTCTACCGGCAGACGAGGCCGGTACCCGGCTGCGGGCCGCAGGGGCCCTGGTTGCCGCCGCCGTCGACCACCTGTCCCTGCTTGCCCCAGATCAGGAATCCGCCGTTGCCCCTGCCGGTGTTGCGGGCGAGGGGGATCGGGGCGGCCGGATCCGGATCGGGGCCGGGGGCGGGACCCTTGGGAACGGTGTAGGTGAAGACGTGGATGCCCCCCTGGACGGGGTTGCCTCCGTGGTCGGTCTGCCCGTTGGGCGCGTAGCCGTTGTGCCGCAGGATGTTGTCGGCGATCGGGTAGGGGTTGGGGGTGGGGGAGGAGTTCTCGATGAGCATCCCCGCCGTGCTGTTGTCGGCGAAGAGGTTCCCGCGCACGATCAGGTTGTGGAACCGGTTGCCGGAGACCAGTCCGATCCCGTTGTTCCTGAAGACGTTGTTCTCGATCGTGTTCGGGGTGTGGTCGGTCTTGTCCACCCACAGGGGCGCGTAGCTGTTCCTGAAGACGTTGTCGCTGAAGAGGTTGTTGCTGGAGTCGGCGCCCAGGGTCACCGAGAAGTCGTCGAAGACGTTGCCGGTGAAGACGCCGTCCTGGGCGGAGGAGAGCATCAGGCTGCCGCCGTCGCCCAGCCTGCTGGACCGCACCGACACCCGCTCGACGATGGTGGTGATCGAGCCGCGCACGGTGCAGTGGTCGACCGTCAGGGTGGTGAAGCGGAAGTATCCGCCGTCCATCAGGCAGGTGGCCGGTGACCCGGTGACGGTCATCGAGCCGTCGTACTCGCCGACCAGCCTCGTCCCCGTCGCCCGCACCCGCGAGAGGGTCACGGTCGCTCCCTGTGCGGCGCGCACGCCCGCGTCGCCGAACCCGGTGACCGTGCCGTTCCTGACGGTCACCCCCTTGTGCCCGATCACGCTGACACCGGTCGAGAAGCCGGTGCCGCCGCCGGAGAGGGTGTGCCCGCCGAGGTTGACGGTCACGTCGTCCGCGCCGACGGTCAGCCCGTCGCCCGGGCAGCTCAGGTCGGCGGTCAGGGTGACGCTGGAGGTCAGCACGTCACCGCAGCCCACCGCCGCGTTCGTCCCGGCCTGTACGGCCGTCGCCGCGACGAATGTCATAAAAGCGGATAAAACAGCCACAAAGGCTCCGCGTGTCGCACGCGGGCGGCATAATGTCGTTTTTGTCACGCTTTCGGCGGTCATTTCGCTCCCGGCTCCTTGGTGAGGTCCTTCGGTTCTCCGTTCGATCGCCCCCGGACGTCTCCCGGAACGGGGAGCCGCCGCCCCAGGATGCCGGGAAAACGGTGCGGCGAAAAGCCCCGGAACCAATGGCCCGGTAAGGGGAGCAGGCGGGGAGCCGGCACAGCGGCGGGTGTGGATGCCGGTCAGGTGGGGGCGAGGGCCGGGATCGGGTAGGGGCGAGGGCCGGGAGGCGCGGGCCGTCAGGCCAGGCGGCGCGCCTCGCCGTTCCCGGCCTCTCCCGTGTTCTCCGCGCCTCTCGTGGCGCCCGCGCCCTTTCCGGTGTGCCAGCGGGGGCGGCCGCCGACGAAGGCGGCCACGCAGCGGCCGGGGCCTTCGTGGAGCAGCGCGGTGTACGCGGTCCGCGCGTCGGCCTCCACGTCGAAGACGGCGAAGTCGGCGCGGCCGCCCTGGCTCAGGCAGCCGATGCGGTGCGGGCCCTCGGCCATGCCCAGAGCCCGTGCCCCGCCCGCCGTCACCGCCTCGACCAGGATCCGGTCGAGGTCGTGGCGCTCATGGGGAGAGTCGCCGTGGCTGAGCGCGCGGGCGACGGCCAGCGGGTCGCCGCCGGTCCTGGTGCCGAACGCGATCAGGTTTCCGCTGTCCAGCAGGCCCTCCGCGGCGAAGCGGGAGGAGATCGCCACCACCGTGTTCCGGATCCGCAGGAGCTTGCGGTCGCTCTCGTCGAGCGGGCCGGAGACGGCCACGTGGCAGCCGTAGCCGAGGGCCCCCACCTCGTCGAGGAACGCGATGGGGTGACGGCCAGGCTCGATGTGGAGCCGGAGGCCGAAGGTGCGCGACAGGATGGCCAGGTCCTCCATGACCATCGGGTCGGGGGAGTGGGCGGCGATGCCGACGGCTCCCGGATGGTCCACCTCGCGGATGGCGGTGATCAGCTGATCCCGTCCCTCGCGCTCCCAGCGGGCCTCGTCCTCGCAGCGCGTCTCCAGGTAGGTGACGCCGCCCAGGCCGGTCTCGCCGAGCGCGGAGGCGGTGTCCAGGTCGGCGGCCACGCCCGCGACCGCGGTGACGCCGTGGGCGAAGGGCGGGGTGAAGGCCCGGTCGAGCCGCAGATGCGCGTCGATCAGTCCAGGCGTGATCATGCCGGGCCATCGGACGGGAGCGACGTGAGGGTGAGCCGCCTCGACCTCACGGAAAGACCCGACCTGGAGCACGCGGGCGCCCCTGATCGCGATGGCACCGTTCTCAACGGGCGGCCCGGAGATCGGGAGCACGAGCGGTGCACTGTGCACGGCGACCGTTGGGAGCGCACGCGCGCCGATGGGGTGACCCGCGCGCGTGGACATAGACACTCCTGTCTGTTTGTCCCATTAGAGAGATTAAGTGTATCTGCCCGGTGATCTCAAATGTCGCGTCGGTGAGACGGGAGGCGGGACACCGGTGAATCACTTTTCTACACCTGTCAGATGACCTTCCTACAGAAGACGATTGATCGACGCTAAAACGATCTATAGCGTCATTTGTCGTGACTCGTCCCCCCAGGTTACTGAAAGCGCTGATCGCGGCTGTCGTGCTGATCCCGATCGGACTCGCCTCAGCCCCCGCCACCGCGGCCCCGGCTCCCGACCCCGAGTATCCCTGGCGCCTCGACCACTGGCCCCAGACCCAGCCGTGGCAGCAGGACGAACCCGCGGACGCCGCCCTGCGCGGCAAGCCCGGCGGGCCGTCCCCCATCGATCCGCAGAACTGGAAGAACCCGGACCACATGACGTGGGCCGACTACAAGAAGCCGCCGGGCACCAACTGGGCCGACCCCGCGGTCAAGGGCTCCAAGCGGACCTTCCGCGGCGCGCTCGTCCTGCTCGACTATCCCGGCCAGCCGTTCGTCGTCACCCAGCCCAAGGGTTCGACGGTCTTCAAGAACCCCAGCGCCGAGGCACACGACATCCCCCGCGACAAGGTCGCCCAGTTCTACAAGGACTTCCTCAACACCCCGAACCAGCTCAACCGGGGGCACACCATCCACGAGTACTGGATGGAGGACTCCGGAGGCCGGTACGGCGTCGACCTGACCGCCTTCGGCCCCTATCAGATGCCGGGCAAGGCCCACGAGTACGGCATGGAGTTCCAGGCGGGCACCGGTTGCCCCGCCGGGGACAAGTGCGACAGGAACATCAGGACCGACGGGCGGGCCGCCTGGACCGCCGCCGCGGGCCAGGAGGTTCCCGCGGGGTTCGACTTCGTCTTCTACCTGAGCGCGGGCCAGGACGAGTCGGCCACCTGGCAGGAGTTCGGGTCGATCAAGTTCCCGGTGAAGGAGGACGTGACCGACGACTTCGGGCCGCCGGACCCCGCCCTGCCCAACTGGGCCAGGACGCGCTACGTGGAGTGGACCTCCTGGGCGTCGGCCGCCTCCATCTGGCCGAACGCGGGGGGCGGGTCGTCGACCCAGGCGGAGAGCTCGGGCCAGGGCGTCTACGCCCACGAGTTCAGTCACATCCTGGGCATCGGCGACAACTACAACAACCCGTTCGGGGTGCCGCCGCGCCGCGACTACACCGGCCCCTGGGAGATGCTCAGCAGGGGCAGCTTCAACGGCCCCGGCGGTCCGCACAGCCGCTGGCTGATCCCGCCGACCTCCGGCGGCTCCATGGGCGCCCAGCACATGCTCCGCAACAAGATCAAGCTTGAGATGGTGGACGAGCGGAACGTGCTGCGCCTGTCCCGCGAGGCTCTGGCCCAGTCGGGGCTCGTCGTGGCCAGGGTGACCGCGCGGTCCGTCCAGCCGGGCCCCGCCGACCTGTCCGGGATCAACATCGCCTTCGGCGACGGCGACCGGAGCCCCGCCTGCGACGCCACGAAGGACCCGTTCTGCGACGGCGGCGGCTACAACAACTACACCGTCGAGGTCGTCGACCGGATGGGCGCCGACTCCTTCGCCCCCGACTCCGGTGTGCTGCTGGCCAAGACCAAGAACGTCGACAGCGCGCCCTTCGAGTGGGTCGTCGACGCCAACCCGCAGGACATCGGGATGACCGACTACGTCCTGCCCGACGGCACCGCCGTGCCCATCGTGCTCGGCGACTACCGCCAGCTGTCGGACGCGCTGTTCCACGCGGGCGGCGACTCGGGCTCCGAGTTCGAGTATGTGGACCAGGCCAACCGGCTCCACTTCTACGTCCTCGACGTACGGCGGGACCGCAAGGGAATCCTGTCCTACACGGTGGCGATCCGCTCCCTGGACGGCGCCGGGCCGCAGAAGCGCGGGGTGAGGCTGCTGCCGGGCGCGGGAGTCCCCACGCAGAAGGGCCTGTCGACCTGCCGCTTCCCGCTGTTCAACACCGGCAGGGGCGCTCCCGCCCAGGGGCAGCACCCCGAGGACGTGAGCGCCTACCTCGACGGTGACGTCTACCGTCTGTCCGCGACCGTCGAGGGCAGGGGCTGGACCGCCTCGCTGCCCAACCGGCTCGCGACCGCGGACTTCGGCGAGCAGACGCTCGTGGCCGTCAACGCCCAGCGTGCCTCGGGAGGCAGCCGCCTGGCCAAGGTCACGCTGACCGCGACCTCCGAGAGCGACCCGTCCAAGACCGCCAGGACGACCTGCCATGTGGTCGGCCTCTGAGAGCCGGTTCTGCGCGGGCCGGTTCTGTGAGGGCTGGTTCTGTGAGGACCCTGTGAGAACCGGCCCGTGACGACCCCGCGCGTCCGCGAAGGACGGCGGGGAGCGTGAGAGGCGTCGGTCCTCTCCCCGGGGCGATCGCCCCGGGGAGAGGACCCGGCCGGAGACCTCCCGCCGGGTTTCCGCCCTTCCCATTTCCGTCCCTACATGGGTTTTCGGCCTTCCCTCGGTTCTTCTGTCGCCTTTGGAACCCTCCGGCCGCCGCCGGAAGATGGTGTAATGAGGCCACGAAAAGCGCTTTTAGCGAAAAATCGCCCTAACGGTTGATCGGTGGCTTCACCAGGCGCCGCTGTCGGCCGGCTGTCTGGTTGAATCGAAGTCGAGATTGAGACAACACGTCGGCTGAGTCGGGGTCCGCGGACGTGCCATGGTTCTCTCCGGAGGGTGTGGATGCCCGGGCCGCCGAACGTGCCTGATCATCGTGATTCCAGATCACCGCTGCGGCGGAGAAGATGGGCGACCTCGGTCGTGATGGGGACCGCCGCCGCGGTGGTCAGCGTTCTGACGACCTCGGTGGACTTCCTGCCCGTCCCGGTGCAGGGCAAGTTCACCATCACCGTGGTCGCCGGCCTGCTGGTGGGAGTGATCGCCTGGGCGACCAACGGTCCCCGGCGGGAGGAACCCGGCGTGGGCGACGGGACGCCCTGGCGGCCCCCCGACCAGTGGCCGCCGGTCCCCGCGCACTTCACCGGGCGGGTCGAGGCGCTGGCCGACCTGCGCCAGATGTTCGCCGACCGCCACCGTTCCCGCGCCGGTGCCGAGGACGCCTCGCCGCTGGTCGTCTCGGTGTACGGCAGGGGCGGGGTCGGCAAGTCCGCACTGATCGCCCGCTTCGGCCACGAGGTCGCGGACCGTTTCCCCGACGGGCGCCTCTACGCCGACCTGCGCGGCGCGGTCGACGCCCCGGTCCGCCCGGAGGAGGTGCTGACCGGCTTCCTGAGGGCGCTGGGGGTGCGGCTGACCACGGACCCCGGCGGCCTGAGCGAGCTGCGCAAGCTCTGGCTCACCTGGACCAAGGGCAGGCGCATCCTGATCGGCCTGGACAACGCCCAGGACGGCGACCAGGTCAAGGAGCTGATCCCGGCCGCCCCCGGATGCGTGGTCATGATCACCTCTCGGCAGCCGCTGTTCCTGCTCAACACCTACGACAAACAGCTGTCGGTGTTCAGCGCGGCGCAGGGCGTCGAACTGCTCGCCCGGCTGGCCGGAGGCGATCGGGTCGCCGCCGATCCGGAGTCGGCCGAGGAGATCGTCCGGATGTGCGACCACCTCCCGCTGGCCATCAGCATCTGCGGCGGGCGCCTGGCCACCAGGGAGAACTGGACCCTGCGCGAGCTGGCCGGCCGTCTCAAGGACGAGCGCCGCCGCCTGGACCAGCTCGAACTCGCCCCCAGGCTGGACAAGAGCGTGCGGGCCTCGCTCCAGCTGAGCTACGACGACTGCACCGGCATCCAGCGGCGCCTGCTGCGCATGCTCAGCCTGCTCACCGCCCCCGACGTACCCGGCTGGGTGCCGGGGGAACTGCTGGCCATCTCCGAGCCGGAGGGGGCCGACCAGCTCGAGGCGCTCATCGACACCCAGCTCGCCGAGTCCTCCGGCGTCGACTTCTCCGGTGCGATGCGCTACCGGCTGCACGACCTGGTCCGGATCTTCGCCCGCGAGGTGACGCTCCTCCACGACGACGACGCCCCCCGCAGGGCGGCCATCGAACGGGTCCTGTCCGGATACCGCCGCCGCACGGAGGCGGCCGCCGTCGCCCGATGGCCGCAGGACTGGGGCCGTAGCGGCAGGAGGACGGACACCTCGGTGACGGTGGCGCGGGAGCAGGCGTCGGCGGCCGACTGGCTCAACGCCGAGCGCCTCACCCTGGTCGCGGTGATCCACCAGGCGAGGAGCCTGGAGATGTGGGAGCTGACCTGGAGCCTGGGCCGGGCCTTCTGCTCGCTGTGCCACTCGCTGCGGGCCTACTGGACCGACTGGCGGGCGGTCGCCGAGATCGTGTGCGAGGCCGCCGCCCACATGGACGACCGGAGCCGTGCTCTGGGCATCGCGCTGCTGGACCGGTCCGCGGTGGCCGGAGGGCAGGGCGGTCACAGCGACGCCAGGGCGGACGCCGGGCGGGCGCTGGAGATCTTCACCCGCCTGGGGGAGTCCTGGTGGGCCGCGCGGGCGATGCGCGCGGTCGGCATGAGCCTCTTCAACGACGGAAACCTCGACCTGGCCCAGGGCTACCTGATCGACGCGATCGCCGCCTTCAAGGGGGAGGAGGACCGGTGGTGGTCGGCCAGGAGCCAGCGCAACCTCGCCGAGCTGCGGCTCGCCCAGCGCAGGCCCGAGGAGGCCAGGGAACTGCTGGAGGAGGCGCTGGCGGTCTTCCAGCACGACCGTAACCGTTACTCCGAGGCGCAGACCCTGCGCGCCTACGGCGAGGTGCTCGGCGCGACCGCGCGGGCGCTGCAGGCCCAGGGGGAGACCAGGAGCGCCGCGGAGACTTTCACCCGGGCCGGGTTCAGCCTCGACAGGGCCGCGGAGATGTTCCGGCTCAGGGGGGAGCTCTGGGAGGAGGCCAGGTGCCTGCGCGCGGCCGGGGAGGTCGGCAACCCCGCCAACGGGCTGCGCGAGCTGACCTACGTACGGCGGGCCACGGAGATGCTGGTCGCCCTGGGCGACTCCTGGGGGGTCGCCAGGGCCGAGCTGACGGCGGGACGCGCCCACGGCAGGCTGGGCCGTACCCGGGAGGCGCAGCAGTCGCTGCGGCGGGCCGTCGGCCGTTTCGAGGAGCTGGGCGACCGCTGGTGGATGGCGAGGAGCCTGCGCCACCTCGGCGAGACGTACCTGGAGGCGGGCGATCGGGAGGCGGCGCTGGCGCTGCTCAGGCAGGCCCAGGACATCTACCGCAGCCTCGGCAACGAGGCGGGGGTGGGCCGCACGCTGGAACTCCTGCGCCGGGCGGAGGCGTGACGGGAGCGGGCCGCGCGGTGGACCTCCCGCGCGTGACGCGGGCCTGAGGGGAACGGGCGGCGTGGCGGGATCCCGCGTGGGTGAGCACGGCGACGGAAGGGGAGGCGCGTCCGGCTCCCGTAGCGGGCGGGGCGCGACCGAGAAACTCCCGGGCAGGGAGAAAAAGGGGAAAACGGTAAACCGGCGGGTGCGTGGTATCGGCCGGCGATCGTGCGCTGTGAGGCGCGGGCGGGGAAACTCTCCTGGCGGAGGGAATCCCGGCCGGGAAAGCGGGCTTGGAAGGGAGGTTTGCGGAAAAGCGGCATGGTGGAAAAGGACGTCATAGAAGAGGCATCACTATTTGCGACAAGGGGCACCAAATGTTCACTGCGCGGCCATAGCGCGACGTATAAGCTCGTCAGCGATGAACGATCTGATGCGATGGATTGATCTTGAAGGTGCCGTCAACGTACGAGACTTGGGCGGGCTCGCGACGGTGGACGGCGGAACCACACGCTTCGGCCGGGTCTACCGGTCGGACAACCTGCAGGGGCTGACGGCGCGCGACGTCGAGCTGCTCGTCGGGGAGCTCAGGCTCCGCCACGTCGTCGACCTGCGCTCGGTGGCCGAGGTGTCCCTGGAGGGGCCCGGCCCGCTCACCGCCGTTCCCGAGGTGAACATCCACCACCTCACCCTGTTCGCCGAAGGGGGCCGGAACACCGACGTCGACGCCGACACGATCGACGCCGACAGGGTGCTGCCCTGGCAGGAGATGGACGAGGAGATCCTCGCCGAGCTTCGGGTGACCGGCTTCTACTACGGCTATCTCCGCGACCGGCCCGACTCGGTCCTGGCCGCGCTGCGGGCCATGACCCGCAACGACGGCGCCGCCATCGTCCACTGCGCGGCGGGCAAGGACCGCACCGGCGTCGTCAGCGCCCTGGCCCTGGAGGTCGCCGGGGTGACCCGGGAGGCGATCGTCGCCGACTACGTCGCCACCGGCGACCGCCTGGAGGGCATCCTGACGCGCCTGCGCGCCAGCCCCACCTACCGGGACGACCTCGACTCCCGCCCGTCCGACGACCACCGGCCGCGCGCGGAGTACATCGAGCAGTTCCTGGGCGTCCTCGACGACCGCTTCGGCGGTCCGCTGCCGTGGCTCGCCGCCCAGGGCTGGACGGAGACGGACTCCCGCCTCCTGCGCTCCCGGCTGCGCGACTGACCCCGCGGCCCGCCCGGGCCGTGCCCTGACAGGGTCTCCACAGCGCCTCCACACTGCCTCAACAGGGCCTCGGTGGTGCCTCGGTGGTGCCTCCGCGGCACCTCCGCGGTGCCGTCGCGGCGCTCAGAGCGTGACGACCCGGCCCTCGGCGGCCGAACGACGGGCGGCTTCGAGGACGGTGAGGACCTCGGCCACCTCCTCCGGGTCGACCGGAGGAGGGGCACCCTCGCGCAGGCTCGCCACGACGCCCCGGTAGAAGTCGAGGTAGGCGCCCGGTTCGGTGCGGACCGGGCGGGCGGTCTCGTCGGTGCCCAGGGTGCCCCACCGCTCGCGCGGCTCCTCGCCGAAACCGGGGGAGCCGGGGTCGAGGCCCGCGCGCAGGCGCTCCTCCTGGATGTCGAGGCCGTCCTTCAGATAGCCCGCCCGCGAGCCCAGCACCCGGAAGCGGGGGCCGAGGCGGGGAGTGACCGCGCTCGCCCACAGGTGGGAGCGGGCGCCGTCCGCGTGTGTGAGGGCGACGAAGGTGTCGTCGTCGGAGGCGATCCCCGGACGGCGGGCGTCGCGCTCGGCGTAGACGTGGGTGACGGGGCCCAGCAGGCGCAGCGCCTGGTCGACCAGATGGCTGCCGAGATCGTAGAGGATGCCGCCGACCTCCTCGGCGCCTCCCGCCTCCCGCCAGCCGCCCTTCGGGGTCGGGCGCCACCGCTCGAACCTGGACTCCAGGCGGTTCACCGTGCCCAGCTCCCCGGAGGACAGCAGCCGCCGGATCGTGAGGAAGTCACCGTCCCAGCGGCGGTTCTGGAACACGGTCAGCATCAGGCCGCGCTCGCGCGCCAGCGCCGCCAGGCCCCTGGCCTCCCCGGCCGTGGCGGCCAGTGGCTTGTCGACCACGACCGGCAGACCCGCCCGCAGAGCGGCCTCGGCCAGCGGGACGTGCGTGCGGTTGGGGGAGGCGACCACCACCAGATCGCTGGAGTCCCACAGCTCTCCGGCGTCGCCGACCGCCCGCGCGCCGTACTTCTCCTCGACCTCGGCGGCACGCTCGGCGGCGCGCGTCACCACGGCGGACAGGCGCAGTCCCGGGGTCGCGGCGATCAGCGGGGCGTGGAAGAACGCCCCGGCCACGCCGTACCCGATGAGTCCGACGCGCAGCTCGCCCGTCGCGCCGCCCCCCACCGGGGCGTCATTCACCGCGGCGCTCGTCGCGTTCGGCGAGGAACGCCTCGAACTGGGCGGCGAGTTCGTCGCCGGTGGGCATCTCGGAGGGCTCGGCGATCAGGTTCTGGCGCTCGGCGCCCGCGGCGAAGGCGTCGTACTGCTGCTCCAGCCCGGTGATGGCGGTCGACAGCTCCTCCGAGGCCTCGATCTGCTCGGCGATCTCGGTGTCGGTCCTGCCGGCCGCCTCGCGCAGGCTCTCCAGCGGGAACACCAGCCCGGTGCTCCTGGTGACCGCCTCCAGCGCCGTCACGGCCGCCGCGGGGTACTCCGCCTGGGCGAGGTAGTGCGGGACGTGCACGGCGTAGCCCAGGGCGTCGCGCCCCTTGGCTCCGAGCCGGAACTCGATCAGCGCGGCCACGCTTCCCGGCACCTGCACCTTGCCGAAGGCGCTCGTCTGGCCGGCGACCAGCTCGGGACGGCTGGCGTGCCCGGTGATCCCCAGCGGACGCGTGTGCGGGACGGCCATCGGGATGCCGTGGACGGTCACCAGCTTGCCGACGCCGAACCCGGCGGCCAGCGCGTCCAGGGCCGCGGTGAACAGCTCCCACTCGCGGTCCGGCTCGGGGCCGGTGAGCAGCAGGAACGGCGTCCCCGTCGTGTCGTGGACCAGGTGCAGGGCGAGCTCGGGGCTCTCCACGCCCACCCACCGGTCGGTGTCGAAGGTCATGATCGGCCGCCGGGACCGGTAGTCGAGCAGGCGGTCCACGTCGAATGTCGCCACCACGTGGTGCTCCAGCTCGTCCAGCAGGTGGCCGACGGCCAGTCGTCCGGCACCGCCCGCATCCACGAATCCGTCGAAGTGGTAGAGCAGCACCGGATCGGTCAGCTCAGGGACGTCTCCACTGAGCCGGTAGAGATCCGTCGGGTCGAACACCGTCTCCAGCCTTTCGTCGGTCGTCTCTCCACAACATGAACCCCTGGGCCGTCCGGCGCATTCCGGTCACCCCGGCGATCACTGGGCACCCTATCGGGGCACAATGAATCCCATGCAGCCCGACCCTGAGCTCGAGGAGTTCGCGACCCGTCTGTTCGACCTGGCCAGGACAGGGGAGACCGACAGGCTCCGCGCGTACGTCGAGGCCGGTGTGCCGGCCAACCTGACCAACGACAGGGGTGACACCCTGGTGATGCTCGCCGCCTACCACGGGCACGCCGAGACGGTCCGGGCCCTGACCGGACTCGGCGCCGACCCCGGGCGTGCGAACGACCGCGGGCAGACACCGCTGTCCGGCGCGGTCTTCAAGAAGGAACCCGAGGTGATCAGGGCTCTTCTGGACGCCGGTGCCGATCCGGACGCCGGAACGCCCTCCGCGCGGGAGACCGCCCGGATGTTCGGTCACGGAGAGTATCTGAAATGGTTCGAACATTACTCTAATTCGTGACGTCTCATATTTTGGGACATATTGAAATCATCTGCCGTTCGGCCATCCTTGAGCGGGTGGGAACCAGAACTGCGCACAGGTCCGATCATCACCTCCGACTCCCCCCGCTTCGCTGCCCCTTCCCGAGCGAGGTGAACCCCAACGTCGAAAGGGTCGATACCGAAACCCTGGAATGGCTCGTCGGCTCGGGGCTGGTGGCCGATACGGAGACGGTGGAACGCTACAGGCGGGCGAAGTACGGCTGGCTGGGCGCGCGGACCTATCCCTACGCCGAGCATCACCTGCTCCGCCTGGTGACCGACTGGTGCGTGTGGCTGTTCGCCTTCGACGACGCCTTCTGCGAGTCGGACCGCCGGGCCGCCGAGATAGCCCGCGCGCTGCCCCAGTTCTACGCCGTGCTGGAGGACCTGGACGGCGGGTACCAGGTGGACGACGTGTTCGCCAAGGCCCTGATGGAGATCAAGGGCAGGATCGCCGCCTACGCCGGCGCGGACCAGCTCGCCCGCTGGTGCGGCGTCACCAAGGACTACCTGTTCGCCCAGGTGTGGGAGGCGGCCAACCGCGAGGACGAGGTCATCCCTCCCGTGGAGGATTACATCTTCATGCGGCGCAGGACCGGGGCCATGCTCACCGTCTTCGCCCTGATCGACGTGGCCAGCGGGCACCGCCTCACCCCGGACGAGTGGCGCCATCCCGACATGCGCGCGATCACCAAGAGCGCCACCGACGTCGTCGTGTGGGACAACGACCTCATCTCGTACGCCAAGGAGAGCGAGAGCGGCAACTTCCGCAACAACCTGGTGAACGTGCTGGCCCGGCACCGGGGCTACTCCCGGCAGGGCGCCATGGAGGCGATCGGCGGGATGCGGAACCGGGCCGTCGCCGACATGGTCGCGCTGCGCCCGTCACTGGAGGCGCTCGGCTCCGAGGCGGTGCTCGCCTACGTGCGCGGGCTGGAGTTCTGGATCAGCGGAAGCGTCGACTACTCGCTGACCAGCTCCCGCTACACGCTCGCCTGGCAACAGGAGGACCGGCTTTCGTCCGGCGGGTGACCGCCCCCGCCGTCAAACCCGGGGGAGCGGGTCGTCGGTCTCGTGCTCGCCGAGCGCGAGCTCGATCAGCTCCTCCAGGTTCAGTCTCTTGCCGCCGGAGAACGCCGCCTCGTGCGCCTCGTCGCCCAGGAGCCGCCTGCACTCCTTGACGCACCGGTCGTGCTCGGTGTTGAAGAAGGGCGAGCCCAGCTGCGGCATCCCGAAGGTCCGCCAGTTCGCCTGGCCCGCGCCCATCAGCCGTGAGGCGAGCGCGGGGTGGCCGTCCTCCAGGGCCTGCCTGGCGACCACCTCGATCGCCAGGCCGATGCCGAGCACGTCGTGGAAGTGGCGTTTGAGCCGCAGCGCCTCACGCGCGTTGGCGATGGCGTCGGCGGAGCGGCCCATCGCCTGGTAGACGCTGGCCAGGGCGTAGATGGCGTACGAGCGCAGCCACAGCTCACCGCGCTGGGCGCAGACCGAGATGCAGTCGCGCAGCAGCACCTCGGCCTCGTTCGGGTCGTTCTGCATGAGCAGCACCATCGACAGCTCGACGATCGAGGGCAGCAGCCCCGGGTTGAGCTCCCTGCCGCTCCTGTGGAACTCGATGGCGACGCCGAGCAGCGCGCTGGCCTTGTGCAGGTCGTTCTGGAGGAAGGCGGCCGTGCCCAGCATCTTGGTCGCCAGGATGACCGCGCCGGAGTCGCCGACGCGGACGGCGTCCGCGCTGCACATGTCGGCGGCCTCGATCGCCCCGGAGATGTTGCCCTGGGCGCTGTTGATGTAGGAGAGCACCCACAGCGCCTTGCAGCGCTCCGGGCTCGGCTGGGGCGCCAGCTGCAGGGTCTTCTCGAGGTAGAGCCTGCCCTCGCGGGCCAGCCCGCAGGCCACCCACATGAACCACAGCGACGACAGCAGCGTCAGCCCGGACTGCACCTCGCCGGGGGTGGTCAGGCAGTGGTCCAGGGCGACCCGGATGTTGTCGTGCTCGTGGCGCATCCGGACGTACCAGTAGACCTGGCGGGCGCCCGACCAGGCCTCCTCGCTCTGCTTGGCCAGCTTCAGGTAGTAGTCGCGGTGCCGCTGCCGGATGCGGGTGGTCTCCCCCAGCTTCTCCAGCCACTCCTCGCCGTACTGGCGCAGGGTGTCGATCAGCCGGTAACGGTGCCCCGAGGATGTGCTCTCGCTCAGCAGGATCGACTTCTCGACCAGGCTGGTGACGAGGTCCATGATCCTCTCATCGGGCAGGTTGTCCCCCGAGCACACGTAGCGGGCGGCGTCCAGCTCGAAGTCGCCCGCGAAGACCGACAGGCGGGCCCACAGGAGCCGCTCGGCGGGCTCGCACAGCTCGTGGCTCCACCCGATCGCGGCGCGCAGCGTCTGGTGGCGGGGCAACGCCGTACGGCTGGCGCCCGCCAGCAGGCTGAAGCGGTCGGCCAGCAGGCCGAGGATCTGCTCGACCGACAACGCCCGCATCCGGACCGCGGCCAGCTCGATGGCGAGCGGGATGCCGTCCAGGCGGCGGCACAGCTCGGCCACGGGGCCGATGTTGTGCTCGTCGAGCACGAAGTTGGGCACGACCGCGCCGGCCCGCGCGGCGAACAGCTGCACGGCCTCGTTGGTGAAGAGGTTCTCGCCGGGGAAGTCGCCGGGAACGGCCAGCGGCGGGATGGTGACGGTGTGCTCGCCCCTGGCGTTCAGCGACTGGCGGCTGGTCGCCAGGATGGTCAGGCCGGCGGCGCTGGTCAGCAGCTCCTCGAAGAGCTCCGCGCTGGCGTCGACCAGGTGCTCGCAGGTGTCGATGATCAGGAGGATCTCGCGGTCGTGCAGCCAGTCGGCCAGCGTCTCGTGCGCCGAGCGGGAGGACTGGTCGGCGATGCCGAGCGCCGAGGTGATCGTGTGCCGGAGCAGGCCCGCGTCCTGCAGCCGGGTCAGGTCGGCGAACCAGACGCCGTCCCTGAACTGGGTCCGCATCAGATGGGCGATGCGCAGCGCGGTGCGGGACTTGCCGACCCCGCCGATGCCGGTCACGGTGACGAGCCGGTGCTCGCGCAGCCGCTGACGGAGTGTGGTCAGGAGCCTGGTACGCCCGACGAAGCTGGTGAGCTCGTTGGGGAGATTGCCGTCTCGCCGCCATCCTGATGGCGTTGCCATGGCCGCCTCACGGGGGTAGCTGACACCTGACCATCGCATCGTACCCGGCTGCGCCCGTGGCTGTCCCTGGCGCCGACGCCGATCCGTGACCTTTCCGGTCAAGCCCCCTCGTGGCGCGAGGCGCTCACCGCGACGCTGGCTAGCATGGACGCGTGACTTCGCTTGAGCCCGACGACCTGCATCCCGACGATCTGCGTCCCGTCGACCTCTCCGACGACGGTCCGCCGATCCTGCCCGACCAGACCGGCGACGACACCGATCTCGGCTGGGGGGGATGGCGCGAGCCCGACGACGACGCGCGGCTGCTGGAGGACCGGCCGCCCCACTGGTAGCGGGAGGCACGACACACCCGGGATCACGAGACGACGTCCCTGCGCCGGAACCGGCGGAAGGCGAGGGCGACCAGGATCGCCGAGTAGGTGATCGAGACGGCGACGCCCTTGACCATTCCGCTGTACTCGGGTTGCGGCGCGAGGGCGTCCAGCCATGCCGTGTTCCAGAACGTCGGCAGGAACTCCCGCAGCGAGCCGAGAACCTCGACCGCCTGCAGGATGTTGCTGACGATCACCAGGCCGACCGCCCCGCCGACCGCGCCGAGCGGCGAGTCGGTGCCGACCGACAGCAGGAAGGCCAGCGCGGCGACCACGAACTGGCTGACCAGGGCGTAGCCGATCACCACGCCGAAGCGGGGCAGCACCTCCAGCGCGGCGATGGTCTCGCCGGTGGCCGGCACCCGCACGTCGTGCCAGCCGAACGCCAGCGTCCCGGCCAGCAGCGCCATCAGGGGCAGGCAGATCACCGCCGCCGCCGAGTAGGCCATCGCGACGATCAGCTTCTGCCGCAGCAGCCGGTCGCGGGGGATCGGGGCGGCCAGCAGGTAACGCAGCGAGGACCAGTCGGCCTCGCTCGCCACGGTGTCGCCGCAGAACAGCGCGACCGCGACGACCAGCAGGAAGCTCGCCGAGACCGACAGCGCGAACGCCGCGAAGTTCAGGCCGCCCTCGGTCGCCAGGTCGGACAGGCGCAGCGTGGCCGCCGGCTGGCCGGAACCGGTGCCGATCTTGAACGCGACCACCAGGATCCACGGCAGCGCGAGCAGCAGGCCGAACATCACCAGCGTGCGGCGCCGCCTGAACTGGCGGGCGAACTCCACCGACAGCGGCAGCGTGTGCCCGGCCAGGTAACCGGCCGCCGAGCCGTCCGCGCCGGGGCCGCCGGAGCCGCCGGAGCCCTCTTCGTGAGGGCCGGTCACCCGGGCGTCGGCGAGGGCCGCGGCCGAGCCGTTGGCGTCGTTCACACCTTCTCCTCGATCAGGTCCAGGAACACGTCCTCAAGGCGGCTGCCGGAGCCGTCGCCCGGGGCACGGCCGCTCAGCAGGTCGCTCACCGGACCGGCCGTGACGAGCCGGCCCCGGTGCATGACCACCACGTGGCTGCAGGTCTGCTCGACCTCGGCGAGCAGATGGCTGGAGACGATGACCGTACGGCCCCGCGTCGCGTAGGCGATCAGGACCTCCCGCATCTCGCGGATCTGCGGCGGGTCCAGGCCGTTGGCGGGTTCGTCGAGCACCAGCAGGTCGGGCAGCCCGAGCATGGCCTGGGCGATGGCCAGGCGCTGGCGCATGCCCTGGGAGTAGGTCCGCACCGCCCGGTCGAGCGCGCCGCCGAGCCCGGCGATCTCCAGGGCCTCGGTGAGGTGGGCGTCCCGGAGGGGACGGCCGGTCGCCCTCCAATAGAGCTCCAGGTTGGCCCGCCCGCTCAGGTGCGGCAGGAAGCCGGGGCCCTCGACGAACGAGCCCAGCCGGGACAGGACGGGGGCGCCGGGGGAGACCCGGTGGCCGAAGATCCTGATCTCGCCCGCGTCGGGGTGGATCAGGCCCATCAGCATCCGCATCGTGGTGGTCTTGCCCGCGCCGTTCGGGCCGAGCAGGCCGAGCACCTGGCCCCGCTCGACGGTGAAGGACAGGCCGTCCACGGCCGGCTCGCCGTTGCGGTAGGCCTTGGTCAGGCCGTCGATCCGCAGCGGGACCCCGCCGAGGGCCGGGTCGTGCCCGTCCGCGCGGCGCCGCCGCCCGGTGAGCAGCAGGACCACGGCGACGACGACGGACACGGCGGGCAGCGCCCAGGTCCACCAGCTCAGGCCGCTCGAGGGGGTCCGCAGCGCGGCGTCGGTCGGGACGGTCAGGGCCGGCTCGGCCAGCCCGACCTCGTAGACGGCCGGGGCCGCCGGGGTGCTGTAGCCCATGTCGGTGGTGGTGAGGGCGACACGCAGCCGGTGCCCGACGTCGAAGCGGTGGTCGACGGCCGGCAGGGTGACCGTGGCCTCCCCGGTGCCGCCCTTGGGGACGGAGATCCTGACCGGGGCGACGAGGCCCTCGGGCAGGAGCGGTGCCTGGGCGCCGCCCGCGACGTCGTAGAGCTTGGCGAACAGCGTCACCTCCCGTGCGCCCTTCGCCTCCTCCGGCGCGCCCTGCCCGTCCTTCGCGTCCCGGGGCGCGACCTGTCCCTCCCGCGTGCCCTGCCCGCCCTGCTCACTCTGCGACCCCTGCGGGTCCTGTGAGCCCTGCGGGTCCTGCGGGTCCTGTGAGCCCTGGCCGTCCGTCCGTCCGGCGCCGGTCGCCGTGTCTTCGAGACGCACCCGCACCTTCACGGCCGAGCTGCCGGTGACCTGGAGCGGCGCGGTGAGCGGGGCGGAGTCGAAGGAGGCGCTCTGGCCCGCCATGTCGATCGACAGGTTCAGGTTGCCCCCGCCGAGGCTTCCGAAGCCGGGGATGGCGGAGACCGAGGCGGGGGAGCCGCCCGGCGGGTTGGCGATCCGCTGGGCGGGGCCGCTCAGCGGGACGGAGGTTCTGGCGGTGCCCGACAGGCCCGGGTAGCCGTCCGCGGTGGCGTGCAGCTGGACGGGGCGCCGGGTGCCGGGGTCGCGGCCGCCGTCGCGGGTGACGGTGAACGGGCTGCCGGTCTGCCCGGTGCCGGTGGTCCCGCGCAGGTAGCGGTCGAACCAGCCGCGGGTCCGCTCGTGGATCCAGTCGACCTCGCCGTTGCCGCCGTCGTGGCCGCCGTCGAACCAGGCGACGCCGACCGGGGCGCCGGTCGCGGCGACGGCCCTGGCGTTGGCGTCCGCCTGCCCCAGGGGGAACAGCGAGTCGCGCTGCCCCTGGAGCAGCAGCGTCGGGATCTTGATCCTGCCGGGCACGGAGATCGGGCTGGAGCGGCGCAGGGTCTCGATCGCCGACGGTGTCGCCCGGCCCGTCTCGGCGATCCGCTGGTACATGTCGCAGAGTTCCGGCAGGAACCGGCCGCACCTGACCTCCTGCGCGGTCGGGGGCGAGGCGGGCAGGGCGGCCTGGCCGCCGCCCGCCGCGGACGGCAGGGGGCCGGTGACCTGGGGGGTTCCGCCCCTGCTGAAGAACAGCCCGGCCCACATCCGCTTGAACACCCCGTTCTCCGGCCCCCGGCCGCCCGCCTCGGGGAACAGCGCGTCGGCCAGGTCGTACCAGGTGATCTGGGGGACGATCGCGTCGATCCTGCCGTCGTGGGCGGCGGCCATCAGGGCGATGGCCCCGCCGTAGGAGCCGCCCGCGATGCCCACCCTGGGGTCGCCGGCCGCGTCGAGCCGGACCTCGGGCCGTTTCGCCAGCCAGTCGACGAGCTGGCGGACGTCCTTGACCTCGTAGTCGGGGGAGTTGAGCGCGATCTGCCCGCCGGAGGCGCCGAAGCCCCGCGCGGACCAGGTCAGTACGGCGTAGCCGTCCTGCGCCAGCCGTACCGCGGCCTCCCGGACGCTCTGCTTGCTGCCGCCGAAGCCGTGCGCCAGCAGCACCGCCGGGGCCCGGCCGCCTCCGGCGGGCGGGAAGAAGCTCGTGTCGAGCGTGACCCGCTGGTCGTCGGCCGGGCCGTCGACCACCGTGATCGTGTGGTCCTGGGCCCGTACCGCGGGCGCCGACGGCCACAGCGCCCAGAAGGCGACCCCGGCGACCAACACTGTGACCACAGTGACCACTGTGATCCGGATGACCGGCTTCCCCGCGAGCTTCATGACCGCGAGCTTACTGAGGGGAGCTGAGAGGGGCCTGAGACGCTTCCCCGGGACACGGAGCGTCTCCAGAAGTTCCTAGCGATGGACAAAAGGCCCAAAAGGTGCAATTAACGATCAAGGTGTACTAACCCCTACCGATCTCTCAGGGATGTTCCCGATTGCGGACCAAGGTAAAGGACGGGCATCATTTCGCGCGTGAAGCCAGTCGCCAGCTTGAGAAAAAGAGCCACTCCCGTCGTTCTGTGGGCCCTGCCCTACTGGACCAGGGGAAAGGCGGGCCGTCAGACTCCGGAGGACCTGTTCCGGGTGCTCTATTTCGGCTGGCTGGTGGCCTTCTCCTTCAAGGTCCTGGGCGCCTCGTGGGACGTCTCCTGGCACTTCAAGTGGCTGCGTGACGACCTGGCGCCGCCACACCTGCTCAACAGCGTCGGCACCGCCATCGCGCTCATGCTCACGATCGTCCACCTTTACACCGGCTACGGCGTCGACAGGACGGCGCAGCGCCTCATCGGCTGGGGCACCGCGGTCTTCCTCATCGCGGTGCCGCTCGACCTGATCAACCACCGCGTCAACGGGCTCGACATCACCTCGTGGAGCCCGTCGCACATGATGCTCTACATCGGCACCCTCCTGATGGTCTGCGGGGTGATCAGGGGCTGGTTCATGGGCGCGCCCCCCGGACGGACGCGGACGCTGGTCCTCGGCGGGCTCTTCGTGTTCCTGCTCGAGAACGTCTGGTTCCCGGCGCAGCACCAGGAGTACGGCGTGTTCGGCATCGCCGCCTGGGACCGGGGGCGCCCCGAGGCCGAGCCCATCCTGCTGCAGTTCGCCGCCGACCAGATGGGCCGCGCGGTCGACCGGCCGATGGTGGTCAGGTTCTCGCTGCCGGTGCCGGACGCGCTCTACCCGCTCTACGCCGTGGCCGCCGCCATGCTCGTCCTGGTGATCGCCCGCGCGATGACGGGGCGGGCGTTCACCGCGACGATCGTCGCGGCCTCCTACGTCGCCTACCGCACCCTCATCTGGCCGCTGCTCGCGCTGGCCACCTTCCCGCGCTCGGCGGTGCCGGTCTTCCTGATCGCCGGTGCGCTCGCGGTCGACCTGGCGTTCCTGATCCGGGTCCCGGTGGTGCGGGCGCTGGTCGGCTCGCTCGCGGTCACCGTCGTCGTCGAGGAGGCGCTGCGCCTGCAGAGCATGGCCTACCTCACCCCGCCGCTGGTGCCGCCCCTGACGGTGGCGATCGGCGGGGTGATCCTGGCCGTCCTGTGGCTGGGCGCCGAGTGGGCGCTGTCCCGCTACAGGCTCCGGGCTCAGGACATGGAGGCCGTGGTCAGCGCGACCGCGAGTCCGTAGGCCAGCCCCATCACGGTGATCTCGGCCGCCGCCCACGCGACGACCGCCGTCCCCTGCCGCGCGGTGATGCGCGGCAGCAGGCGGAACCTGATGTGGGCGGCGAACGGGATCAGCAGCGCCACGCCGGCGGTCTTGGCCAGCACGAGCAGCCCGTAGTGGCTGCCGAACAGCGCCCCCGGCAGTTCGACGCCCTGGGTCAGGGCCATCGAGGACAGGCCGGTCACCAGCCCGGAGAGGCTCACCAGCACCAGCGCCAGCGTCGCCAGCCTGGAGAACCTCGGCAGGACCCGGGCCAGCAGCTCCCGGTTCCCGGCGACCAGCAGCATGATCATCAGCAGTCCGCCCGTCCAGGCGGCGGAGCCCATCACGTGCAGCTCCATCGAGATCATGATGGGGTCGTGCCACACCGAGTTCACCGCGTGCCCGGTGACGGGGATCGGCAGCAGGCCGAAGAAGGCGATCACGATCCGCAGCTCCGCCGGGACCTTCTCGCCGAACCGTACGGCCAGCAGCCCGATCCCGGCGTAGGCGAGCGCGCAGGCGGCGCTGAAGAGCATCCCCTGACCGGCGCCGACACCGTTGACGTATTCGGCGATCATCGCCGGAGTCGGGATCGTCCCCGGGTTGAGCTGGGCGGTCTGGAACACGATGACGACCAGCGCCAGCAGTGCCCACGCCCACGCGAACGTCACCGCCAGCGGCCTGGCCCGGCGCATCACCGGCTCGGTCCGGTCGGGGTCGTCGAACCCGAGCATCTTCGGCAGCAGGCTGAGCCCGACCACCGCCACCGCGGCCAGGTCGAGCAGCACCCGCAGCACCGGCAGGCCGTACTCCACCAGCGGCCCGGGGACGGTGATCCCCGGTACCGCCTCCTGGGCGGTCAGCGCCGTCGCGGTCACCACGGCGAGCACGGCTCCCGAGACGAACCCGCCGGCGACCAGCCTTCTGAGCGTGCCCTTCGTCTCCGGCACGCCCTCCAGGGTCGCGGTCATCGCGGGGCCCCCCTTTCCCCGCCGCGGCGCAGCGCCACGACGGTGGCCCCGCCCAGCAGGACGAGGGCGCCCACGATCCACAGCACGGCCATCCCGGCCCCGCCGTTCTGCGCGGCCTCGGCGGCCTGGGCGCTCAGATCCGGGGTCTGCGGCGCGGCGGAGGCGGCCGGGTCCGGCTGGGCCGCGGTGCCCGTGCCCGCCGTGGTCAGGGTGAAGGTCACCTTGTCCGCCACCGGGTGGCCGTCCGAGGACAGGATGCGGTATCCCACGACGTACTGCCCGGCGGGGCCCAGGGGCCTGACCCCGACGCTCACCTTCGCGCCGTCGACGGTCGTCTTCCCGTCCTCCCAGCGGGTCCCGTCGGGACCGGTCACGCTGATCTGGGCGAAGCCCTGCCGTGCCGACTGGTCGAAGGTGAGGGTGATCCGTTCGGGTCCCGCGGCGAGCCGGGCGCCGTCCTGGGGGTCGCTGCCGATCAGCACGTTGTGGGCCTGCGCCGGGGTGACCGCGCCCAGAAGCGCGGCGCACGCGAGCAGCAGGACGGTCAGAAGCCGCCTCACCGATCGTGGCCTTCCATTGGGTCTGTCATGACCCCGCCATGGTCCCATCACCGCCCACCGGCGTGGGAATCGGCCACCGGGACGACAAATCGGACGGTCCCGAGGGAAGGCGCCGGGACGGTTCCCGGTGGTTCCGCGGTGCTCCCCGGGTGCTCCCCGGGCGCTCCCCGGGCGGCCGCCGGAACGGTCACGGGGAACGGCCCGCGGAGACGGTGCCGGAGAGCGGTGCCGGAGAGCGGTGCCGGAGAGCGGCGGCGGAGACGGTGCGGGAAGGAGGCGGCGGCGGAGACGGTGCGGGAAAACGGTGGCGCCCGGCGATCCGTGGCAGGAGGGATCGCCGGGCGCCTGTGGGAGGAATGGCTAGTTCAGGCGCTGCCAGAGCGCGGGCACGTTCGCGGGCTCCCATCCCGCGCCGGAGGTGTGCGCCTGGCGGCACTCATAGTTGGCGCCCGAGTAGGAGACCCGGGTGCCGGCGGTGTAGGCCGTGCCCGCCTTCCACGCCGGGTAGGTCCCGGTCGAGGTGACGGTCGGGGTGGGGGTGGCGGTCGGGGTGACCGTCGGCGTCACCGTCGGGGTGGCGGTCGGCGTCACCGTCGGGCTCACCGTCGGGGTCGCGGTGGGCGTGTTGGTCGGGGTGACGGTCGGGCTCACCGTGGGGGTGGGCGACCCGGTGGGGATGACGGTCGGAGAGGGGCTGGTGGTCGCGCAGACACCGAGGTCGGTCCAGACGGAGTTGGTGCCCGGCTCGTTGTTCTGGGTCCACCACTTGGCCTGCCACAGGTGGCCCTTGTGCGTGACCTTGGCTCCGCCGTTGTAGATCTCGCCCGCCGACCACGGGGGAGCCCCGCAGTCGCCGCCGGGGCCGCCGGTGCCGGTCGGCGTCGGCGTCGGGTTGACGACCACGCCGCCGCGGGCGTAGTCACCGGTCAGGCCGTAGGTCTTGCCGCCGAAGCTCACGGTGAAGTTCGCCGGGGCCGGGGCGGGCAGGTAGTAGACGTAGTCCATGCTCAGCGAGGCGCCGGGGGCCAGCGGCTCGTTGGCCTTCAGCTTGAAGGAGATCCGGTTGAAGTCGCCCTTCAGGCCGCCGATGTTGTTGCCGGAGCCGTGCTCGCTGCTGATCACGGTCAGGCCGTAGCCGGACTGGTCCTTGGCGGTCCTCGGCGCCGAGCTGGCGTAGTCCCACTGGAACTCCGCGCCGCCGGGGATCGTCGTCTTCGAGTTGTTGGTGACCTTCAGCTTGCCGGTGATCGGGTAGTTGCTGTCACCGGAGGGGAAGCCGCTGATGTCCACGCTCATGTCGAGCTTCTCGTCGGGGATGCTCACCTTGGCGCGGGTCGCGCCGTACGGCGTGGCGGTCTTGAAGGTGTTGTAGACCTGGGTGGTGAGCGTGTCGCCCATGAACCACTCGCTCTTGGCCGAGTCCCAGGCGTAGTCGCCGGCCAGCTCCCAGATCATCATGCCGCCGATGCCCCGGTCCTTGACGTAGTTGGCCTTGACGCCGATGGACTGGTCGTCCTCGGTCGACAGGAAGACCTTCTTGGTGTCGTTCCACAGCCAGGGGGCGACCAGGGTCGAGTTGTAGTTGCGGACGTAGGTGCCGGTCAGCTTGTCGTCGGCCTTGTTCGGGTCGAGGCCGTAGGCGGGGCCGTAGGAGCCGACGCGGCCGTCCAGCAGGTTCTTGGCGTGCCAGAGCGGGTTGCCGCCGCCGCCGACCTCGCTGTTGTTCTCCATGTCGTGCCAGAGGTTGTCGATGCCGCGCGCGCCGTCACCACAGGTGGTCAGGCCGGTCGGGCAGCCGCTGGTGCTCTTGGAGATGCCCCACAGGCCGTTGGTGCCGCCGGTGACGTTGCGCCAGCCCCGGGTGTAGTACGGCACGCCGATGTTGATCCGGCCCGGCTGCATCGCACCGCGGAAGTAGTGGTAGGCCCAGTCGGTGTTGAGGTAGCCGAGGCCGCCGTACGCCTCGGTGTTGTAGACGTTCCACTTGGCCAGCTCGGCGTCCTTGCCGTCGTCGTAGAGCGCCGCGTTCGGGCCGACGAACTCGTTCCACGCGCCGTGCAGGTCGTAGGACATGATGTTGACGTAGTCGAGGTACTGCGTGACCTGGAAGGTCTCCATGCCGCGCAGCAGGTAGCCCGAGGAGGGGGCGGCGACCGACAGCAGGTAGTACTTGCCGTCGGCGGCGGAGGCGGCGTTGAGCTTCTCACGCAGCGTCTTCATCAGCACCGCGTAGTTCTTCATCAGCGACGAGCGGCGGGCGTTGCCGATCTGCCAGTCCAGCGGGTTGCCCGCGTCCTTCATCGACGTCGGGTACTCGTAGTCGATGTCCACGCCGTTGAAGCCGTACTTCCGGATGAACGCGACCGAGGAGTCGGCGAAGGCGTTGATCCCGGCCGTGTTGGCCGAACCGTCGGCGTTCGTCGTCATCGTGTAGAAGCCGCCGGAGGGCTTGCGGTCGCCGGCGTCGTCGATGTAGCCGCCGGTCTCGGCCCAGCCGCCGACGCTGATCAGCGTCTTGGCGTTCGGGTTGGCCTTCTTGTACTTGTTCAGCAGGTTGAAGTGGCCCTTGTACGGCAGCGCCGGGTCGAGGGTGTCGATCCCCGGCCACTCCATGCCGGTCGCCGCGTTGTTGGGACCGTCGCCGCCGACCGAGATCTTGTTGTCCGGGCCCACGTGCGCGAACGCGTAGTTGATGTGGGTGACCTTGTCCCAGGGGATGTTCTTGGCCAGGTAGGACGGCTGACCGTTCTTTCCGGTCCGCCATCCGGTGAAGTAGCCGATGATGCGGCGAGGATGGTCGGCACCCATCTTCTCCCGGCCCGCCTCGTCGTAGACCTGGCAGTAGGGCACGTCGAGGCCCGGTGAGGTGTAGAGCCCGTCGGGACGGCAGGCCGCGTTGTCGGTCGCCGCGGTGGCGGTGCCCGCGAGTGCGCAGGCGATCAGGGCGAACGACGCGCCGGCCGCCGCGAGGCCCGCGCGTAAGCGTGAGGACATGGGAGAGCTACCTCCGAATGAGGAAACACAGCGGTGAACCCCAACCCCGAGACCCCCCCCACGGGTTGTTGATTTTGGAAACTATGCGCTCCCATCAGGTCCGTCAATGCTTTCTTTTAAGAAAGTTTCTTGATAGTTAGTAGGGGTGACCTCGCTGAGCCACGGGGGGCGAAGACCCCGCACGCGTGACCACGGCATCCACCGACCCCGGATCCCGTGAGGTGCGCGTGCGGGCGGCACCGCCCGCACGCAGCGATTTCACACTCCTCGGGACACCCCCGAACAATCCGCCTTCCCCCGGCGCGGCACCACCGCCGCCGAGGGGAGGGCCCGCCGTGAACCTGGCCGTCGTGAACCTAGCTGGAATCGCCGCTTCGCCGGTCCCGGCCGAGGCGGCGGACGGCCAGTGAGGCCACCCGTACGGCGAGCGACGGCGAGAGCCGTGCCCCGAGCCAGGCCAGCCGCCCCGACGCCGGGACCACGATGAGCGCCCGGTCGCGCGCGAGGCCCCGCATGATGTCGCCCGCGAGCGCGTCGGCGGAGTAGAGCCGGCCCTGGGCCCTGATCGCCGATCGCCTGGCGCTCGTGCCGGTCCTGGTCCGCGGCAGGCCGGGGTTGACGTGGTCGAGCAGCGGGGTGTCGACGAAACCCGGGCAGACCACGCTGACCTTCACGCCGTGCGCCGCCGCCTCGGTCCGCAGGGCGAGGGACAGCCCGACCACCGCGTGCTTGGTCGCGGCGTACGGCGCCATCATGGGCGTGGGAACCAGGCCCGCCAGGGACGCGGTGTTCACGATGTGGCCGAAACCCTGCCGGATCATGACGGGGTAGGCGGCGTGGACACCGTGCACCACGCCGCGCAGGTTCACGTCGATCGTGCGGTTCCAGTGGTCGAGGGTGAGCTCCTCCGCGGTGCCGCCGACCGCGATCCCGGCGTTGTTGAACACGAAGTCCAGCCTGCCCCGGTCGTCCCTGACGCCCGTGACCAGATCCTCCACGGCCCGCGCGTCCGTGACGTCCAGCCTCACGCCCGAACCGCCGATCTCCCCGGCCACCCGTTCGGCTCCGGCGCCGTCCAGGTCGGCGACCACGACGTGTACGCCACGGCCGCCCAGCTCCCGGCAGACCGCCCGGCCGATGCCCGACGCGCCTCCCGTCACGATCGCTGTCCTCATCGAAACTCCTTTCGGCGTGCGGACTCCGGGCCCGGCCGGAGAGCGGTGGCGCGGGGTGACCCCTTTCGGGCGGACCGGTGGACAGGGGATCGACTGTCCTTAACCGGGATGTGTGCTCTATTACGCCGGGGTGGTGTCCTTTATTCGGCGTGGTACTCGGACCACTCCTCATCCGCTTCGTGCTCCGTCGACGGCTGGGCGTAGTGGAATCCTGCTGTTATGGCAGTGATGCCCGCTCCCCGACCCCTTTTGGGAGCCGTGCTTCTGTTGTTCGTCAGCGCCGCCTGGGGGTCGGCCTTCCCGCTGATGAAAGATCTCATGCTCCGGATGCCCGTGGCGGATCTGCTCACCGAGCGTTACGCCCTCGCGGCGCTCGTCCTGTTCGCGCTGCGCCCGCGCTGTCTGCGGGGACTGCCGGCGGGAACCTGGCGGACCGGTGTCCTGCTGGGCCTGCTGTTCGGCGCGGGCCAGACGGCCCAGGCGTTCGCGCTGCACGACCTGCCCTCGTCGGTCTCAGGGTTCGTCGTCGGCTCCTACGTGGTGATCACCCCGCTCCTCGGACTGGTCCTGCTCGGCGCGGACGTCTCCGCGCGCACGTGGATCGCGGTGGCGCTGGCCATGGCGGCCATGACGATCTTCACCCTGTTCAGGGGGGAGGAGGGCGGCGCGGTCCCGGCGCCGGCGCTGGCCGTGACCCTGCTGTCCGCGGTGCTGTACTCCGGGCACACCCTCGTGCTCGGCAACTTCGCCGAGGCGCGGCGAGCCGCCTACCCGATCACGGTGATCCAGCTCGGCACCATCGCCCTCATGACAGGCGTCCTCGCCGTGCCGGACGGCCTCACCCCGCCCCGCACCCCGGCCGACTGGGCGATCCTCGGCCACCTGTCGATCGTGGCCTGCGCGCTGGGCTTTTTGGCACGTTCCTACGGTCAGGGACACGTGCCCGCCACGCCCGCCACGGTGATCCTGTCGGCCCAGCCGCTCTGGGTGACCGTCCTGGCCGTCGCGCTGTACGGCGAGCGGCTCACCTGGACCGTCTTCCTCGGCGGAGGGCTGATCGCGCTGGCCATGCTCCTGGTCGTGCTGCCCGGGGAGGCCCTGGCCGCGCCGCCCGAGAGAGCGCTCAGCGCAGCGCGTCGGGGGACAGCCCCAGCTCTCCCGCGGTCGCCGTACGGACGAACTCCGCCAGACGGGCCTGGGACAGCACGCGCTTGTGCACGGTCGCCTGGGTCGACAGGCCGTCGATGAGCGAGACGATCCGCCAGGTGGACCCGTCGGGATCGGCGCAGGTGAACGCGCCGGCCTCGGCGCCCTCGTCGATGATCGCGCGCAGCGCCTGCTTCCAGCGCAGATCGATCCTGCGGGACATCTCCTCCAGCTCGGCGTTGCGCATCGACTCGGCCCAGGCGTCGATCCACAGCGCCCACGACTTGGACCTGCCGGTCGGGGAGTAGAACCTGAGCAGGACGCGCAGCCGTTCCAGGGGGGAGCCGTCCGCGCCCTCCACCTTGGTGAGGGTCTCCAGGTCGCGCTGGGCCGCGTAGGCGAAGGCCTGCGCGAACAGCTTCTCCTTGGTCTCGAAGTGGTAGAACAGCAGTGCCTGGCTGACCCCGGCGGCCTGCGCGATGTCCGCGGTCCGGGTGTGCCCGAAGCCCTGGGCCGCTATGACGTCGCAGGCGGTCCGGAGCAGATCTTCGCGACGTAATCGTCCAAATCCCCGTGTCACAGGGGAACCCTAGCGGTTGAGGGGGAGGCGCAATACGAAACGTGCGCCTTGGGGGCTCTCCTCCAGTCCCAGGGTCCCGCCGTACGCCTGGGCGATCTCTCTGGCGATGGGCAGCCCCAGGCCCGTGCCCCCGGCGTCCCTGTTGCGCGAGGCGTCGAGCCGGGCGAAGCGGCGGAAGACCACCTCCCAGTGTTCGCGGGCGATTCCGGCGCCGTCGTCGAGCACCTCCAGGACGGCCGTTCCCCCGATTTTCTTGCCGGTTCCCCCGTCGGCCCGCACGCTCACCGTGATCCGCGCGGCGGCGTGCCGTTCGGCGTTGTCCAGCAGGTTGGTCAGCAGCCGTGCAAGCCGGACCCGGTTGCCCAGCACCGTGACGCCGGGCTCCAGCTCGCGGACCATCTCGACGCCGCGCCTGCGGCGGGCCAGCTCCTCCTCGCACAGCTCGGCCAGGTCGATCCGTTCCTTGCGGGCCGGCGCGCCGGAGTCGAGCTTGGCCAGCATCAGCAGATCGGAGACGATCGCCTGGAGCCGGTCCAGGCTGACGAGCATCTCGCCGGCCTTCGCCTTCCAGTCGGTGTCCTCCGGATAGAGCAGCGCCTCCTCGACCTGCGCGCGCATGGCGGTGAGCGGGCTGCGCAGGTCGTGGGAGGCGTCGGAGGCGAACCTGCGCTGCTGTTCGGCCGCCGCCTCCAGCCGGTCGAGGGTCTGGTTGATCGTCAGGGCCAGTCCCCTGACCTCGTCCTGCGCGGCCGGGACGGGCACCCGGCGGCCGAGGTCGGTCGCGGTGATCTCGGCCAGCTCGTTCCTGATCGCGTTCACCGGGAGCAGCGCCCGGTGAACCGTCTGGTAGGCGCCGACTCCGGCGAGCACCACCAGCAGCAGGCAGCTGCCGACGATGACGGCGAACAGCCCCGGATGGACGTACCAGGGAACCACGTCGTCGGCGGCGTAGATGATCCAGTCGCCACTCGGCTGGTGGATTCTGAAGGCCACGACGACCGTGCAGTCCGGCAGGTGGGGGATGCCGCACAGTTCCCTGGCGGTGCTGACGCTCCCGGCAGGAGGGACGAAGTCCGCCATCCGCGGGCTTCCACGCAGGTTCGGGGTCGACGAGATGACCTTCCCCGCCGAGTCGAGGACCTGGACGCCGTCGAGCCCGTCCTGGGGCAGCACGGAGGGCAGCCGACCCCGCATCGTGAGGTCGATGGTCTCCAGGGCGGCGTTGGTGACCTCCTGGGCGCGGAAACTTCCGGCCAGGCTGTACAGGGCGAGGGTCGCGATCACGGTGATGGCGATGCCCGACAAGACGGCGACGGTGATGGCGATCAGCGTCAACCGGGTCCGAACCGACCAGGTGCCCCTGGTGACCACGCCAACCTCCCCCGAGATCAGACGATCACCCTGGACGGACTAATTGCCATTTCCTGGCCATTCATGGCCAAGGAGGGGCAAAGTTCGTCTTTCCTCCTTTTGGGAATACGAGGTCTCGCGGGTGGCCCTCGCCCGCCGGCTCCGGTCACCCGGCGCGTTCCAGGAGGGTACGGAGGATCTCTCCGGAGTCCGTCCACAGCACCGCGCCCCCGATTCCGGGGACGACGTGCCGGACGGCTCCGGGAATGCGGTGTGCCAGGCCGGCTCCCAGGTCGGGCGAGTGGCCGACGTCCTCCCGCCCGTACCACAGGTCCACCGGCACCCTGATCGACGAGAGATCGATTCCCCACCGGCCCATCGCCAGGGCGGTGTCACGCGCGTAGCCCCCGGGGCCCTGGGCGAAGGCGTCCTCCAGCGCCCGCCGGTACGCGGCGGCGAACCCGGCCTCCTCGTAGACGGCGAGATCGCAGGCCGGGCTGCCGCCCATGACCATGTCCCACATGGCCTGCGGGGTGAACCCGGCGAAGATCCTCTCGGCGGCCTCCGGATCGGTCACCGCGACGTCCACCAGGCGCCGCAACTCCTCCGGCAGCGCGTCGGCGAACCGGGGGTCGGCGACCTCGTCCGCCCCCGAGACCACCGCCAGCGCACCGATCACTCCGGCCTCCGCGCAGGCCAGGGCGAACGGCGCCCCCTGCGAGTTGCCGACCATGGCGGGCAGGCCCAGGTCCCCGCGCCCGGCGAACACGCGGACGTCCTCGGCGAAGTCGGCGAAGGTGCGCCGGGGCGCGGGAGTGGAGACGCCCAGCCCGGGCCGGTCGAGGGAGATCAGCCGGACACCGAGATCGTCCACCGCCTCGGCCCCGAAGCCCAGGCCGCGACCGGTGGCCGCCCCCGGGGAGAACAGAACCGGTGCGCCGTCCATCGGTCCCCACTCGGCCCAGCCCAGCACCCTCCCGTCGGGCAACCGTTCCTCACCGGTACGGACGGGGGCGGTGACATACGTGCTCATGGCCCTCATCATGCCGCTCCCGTCCCACCGGATCCGATTCGTTTTCGCCTCGTGAGACGGCCGGCCCCGGCGCGTGCCGGGGCGGGTCAGCCGCGCCGCCTGCCGGACCTGACCAGCAGCCAGAGCAGATACGGCGCGCCGACGACGCCGGTGACGACGCCCGCGGGCAGCGGCACGTCCGGCACCGCGAACTGCGCGACGAGATCGGAGGCGAGCAGCAGCGCGGCCCCGATGAGCGCCGACGGGAGCAGGGCGGCGGATCCGGTCCCGGTGACGCGGCGTGCCACCGGGGCGCTGACCAGGGCCACGAACGGCACCGGCCCCACGATCGCCACGGCCGTCGCCGCCAGGGTGGCCGCGATGCCGAGCAGCAGCGTGCGGGTGCGCCCGACCCGCACGCCGAGCGCCGTCGCCGGATCGTCGCCCAGTTCGAGCACGGGCAGCCGGCGGCCCCCGGCCAGCGCCGCGGGCACCAGTACGGCACCGCAGACCGCCAGCGTCAGCGACGTGTCCCAGCCGGCCCGGCCCAGGCTGCCGTTGATCCAGACCAGCGCCTCCTGGGCGTCGCGCACGTCACCCCGGGTGAGCACGTACGACACGACGCCGGAGCACAGCGCGGACACGGCGATGCCCACGATGACGAGACGGTGACCGGCCCGCCGCCAGGACAGCAGGTAGATGGCGGCGGTCGCGGCGAGGGCCCCGCCGAGCACGACGCCGGTCAGGAGCAGACCGCTCAGCCCGAAGGCGATGAGCCCGATGACGCCCGTCGCGCCCGCGCTCTGCGTGATGCCGATGACGTCCGGGCTGGCCAGCGGGTTGCGCAGGATCGACTGGAGCAGCGCGCCGGACAGGCCGAGACACGCTCCGGCCAGCAGCGCGACGAGCATGCGCGGCATGCGCAGTTCCATGATGACGAACCGGGTCATCGCGTCCGCGCGGCCGAGGACGGCGGCCAGGACGTCGGGTGGGCTGACCGACGCCTTGCCGAGCGCCAGCCCGCACACGGCGAGCGCGGCGATCACGATCACGAGCGTGGCCGTGATCCTGGCCTCGCGCAGCCGCGCCCGACGGCGCAGGCGGCCGGTCAAGACGGGGGTGGTCATCGGCGTGCCTTCCTGCGCGGCCGTATCAGCGCGATGAGCAGCGGGGCGCCGACCACCGCGACCACCACGCCCACCTGGAGTTCGCCCGGGCGGACGACGACCCGGCCGAGCACGTCGCAGCCGATCAGCAGCGTCGGCCCGGACAGCGCCGCGTACGGGACGGTCCAGCGGTGGTCGGAACCGGCGAACCGGCGCGCGACGTGCGCGACGATCAGGCCCGCGAAGGAGATCGGCCCAGCAGCGGCGGTGGCCGAGCCGCACAGCAGCACCACCGACAGCGCGGCGAGCGCCCGGGTGCGCCCGACCCGCTGGCCGAGGCCGCGGGCCACCTCCTCGCCCAGGGCCAGGCCGTTGAGCGCCCGGCTGACCGCGAACGCGAGGACCAGCCCGGCGGCGATGCCGGGCAGCGTCTGCCAGAACACGGGGAAGCCGCGGGCGGCCAGCGCCCCGACCTGCCAGAAGCGCATCTGGTCCAGGGCGGAACGGTCGGCGAGCAGCACCGCGGTGACCAGTGAGGTCAGCGCCGCGCTGACCGCGGCCCCGGCCAGCACCAGCGTGACCGGGGCGGCGCCGCGGCGCCCGGCGGCGCCCGCCACGCCGTACACGAAGACGGCCACCACGGCGGCCCCGGCGAAGGCGAACCAGAGCCCGCCGCCGCTGCCCTGGACGCCGAACACGCTGATGGCGACGACGACGAAGAGGGAGGCGCCGGAGTTCACCCCGAGCAGGCCCGGGTCGGCCAGCGGGTTGCGGGTCAGGCCCTGGACGATCACCCCGGCGACGGCGAGGCCGAGGCCGGCTGTGATGCCGACGAGGGTGCGGGGCAGCCGCTTCTCGACGACCACCAGATGGTGCGGATTCGCCGGGTCGTAGTGCGTGAGCGCCTGCCAGACCGTGCGGAACGGCAGCGCGTTGGCGCCGACGGCGAGGCTGAGCACGCACACCGCGATCAGCGCTGCGGCGAGCAGGAGCAGGCCGGCGGCGAGGCGGCCGATCCGGCGGCGGGGCGCCGGTCCGGGCCGGTCGCCGCCGGAGGCCGCCGGGCCGGGCGCGTCCCGGGTGGTGGGGGTGGCGGACACGTACGGGTTCCGGAGGCTACGCGCCGGCCTTCGCGGCGGCGGCGGCGAGCTGCGGGACGTACCGGTCGAGCATCCACGGGATGGACAGCACGGTCGGCGCGCTGCTGGCCATCACGAACGACTCGCCGACGATGGGCGCGAAGCGCTTGTCCTTCACGTTGGGCATGGCCGCGATGACCGGGTCGGTGACGAACTTGTCCACCTCCTTCTGGGTGCCGAAGTACATCACCAGCACGTCGGCGTCGATCTTGCCGACGTTCTCGTAGCTGGTGCCGTAGAAGTACGAGCCCGCCTTGGGGTCGGCGTCGAGGGCGGTGACGCTGGGGCTCACGGTCATGCCGAGGTCGCCGAGCAGGGCCACCCGCGGGTCGCTGGCCCGGTAGATGTTGAGCTGGTCGGCCTCGTTGGCCGCGCCGTACACGAAGGACTTGCCCTTCAGGACCGGGTTGGCCTCGGCGAGCGACTTCACGTAGGCGGCGGTCTTCTCCCGCAGCCGCTCGGCCTCCGCGCTGCGGCCGAGGGCCTTGCCGATGATCTCGACCTGGTCCTGCCAGGGCAGCGCCCAGGGCTTCTCCGGGTAGGCGACGACCGGGGCGATCTTGCTGAGCTTGTCGAAGTCGTCCTGGGTGATGCCCGAGTAGGGGGCGAGGATGACGTCGGGGCGGGCCTCGACGATCTCCTCGAACGGCACCTCGCCGGTGTCGGAGCTCAGCAGGGCCGGGGTGGTGCCGCCCAGCTCCTTGATCTTCTCGGCGTCCCAGGGGAACACGCCGTCGGCGTCTCCGCCGTAGGTGTTCTTGGGCATCGCGGCCGGGACCACGCCGAGGGCCAGCACGGCGTCCTGGCTGGACCAGCCCCAGGTGACCACGCGCTCGGGCTTCTTGGGGATCACGGCGTCGCCGAGGGCGCTGCCGATGGTGACGGGGAACGTGTCACCGGCGGGCGCGGCGGGGCTCTGCGGCGCGGCCGCCTCCGGCTCGCCGGAGGAGGTGGAGCATCCGGTGAGCGTGAGGGCGGTCAACGTGGCCAGTGTGGCCAGTGTGGCCAGCGCGGCCCGGGACCGCGACCGTACGGCGGTGAGCATGGGGTTCTCCAGGGGGCGGGAGGGGTCCGTTAGGTTAGGCTTACCTTACCTTGTCCTTTTTGGGGGATTTAACCGGGGGTGGGGTAACGGTGACGGCCGGGTGGTCACGGCGCGGGGCTGTCCGTGCGGGTGTCCGACCATGCCTCCCATAGCGCGGCATAGCGTCCGCCCTCGGCCAGCAGCTCCTCGTGGGTGCCGCTCTTGATCACACACCCGTCGTCCATGACGACGATCCGGTCCGCCGTGGCGGCCTGGGTGAGCCGATGCGCGACCAGCAGGGCGGTACGGCCCTCGACCGCCCGTGCGGCGGCCCGCTCCAGCGTGCGGGCCCCCGCGCTGCCCGCCTCGGCCGTCGCCTCGTCGAGTACCGCGACCGCCGGATCGGCCAGTACCAGCCGGGCCAGCGCGAGCTGCTGCACCTGCGCGGCGGTGAGGCGGTGACCGCCCGCGCCGACGACCGTGCCGAGTCCCTCGGGCAGCGCCTCCACCCAGTCCAGCGCCTCCACCAGCCGCAGTGCCGCGCGCAGTTCCTCCTCGGTGGCCCGGGGCCCGGCCAGCCGCAGATCCTCCGCCAGCGGGCCGGCGAACACGTGTGACTCCTGGGTGACCAGCACCACCGCGCGTTCCGCGCCCGGCCGCGCGGCGGGCAGCCGTACGGATCCGGCGGACGGCCGCTGGACGCCCGCGACGATCTTGGCGAGCGTCGACTTGCCCGCGCCGCTCGCGCCGACCAGCGCGACATGCTCCCCGGGGCGCAGGACGAGGTCCACGTCGCGCAGGATCGGCCGTCCCGGTTCGTAGGCGTGACCGAGCCCGGTCACGGTCACCCCGGACCCGGACCCGGACCCGGCCGGCTCACCCGTCCGGGACGGCTCCCCGGCCCCGGGCGGTCCGCCCGCCGCCTGGGACGGCCCGGTCCGCGGCCCGGGCGCCGGTTCGGGCTCCGGTTCGGGCGCCGGTCCGGGCTCTGGTTCGCGCTCCGGTCCGGCAGGGAGGGCGGCGACCCCCGCCAGCCGGGCCAGCCCGGCCATGGCCGTCTGCGCGTCGTCCAGCAGCACGAGCGCGTTGTTGATCGGGCCGAACAGGCTGTGGAAGTACAGCGCCGCGGCGGTCGCGGTGCCGATGGACGCCGACCCGTCCCGCACCAGGAGGAACCCGGCGAGCAGGACGGCGGCGAGGCCGATGTACTCGGCGATGTGCAGCCGGCTGTAGAAGCGCACCACCAGCCGGACCCCGCGCATCGTCAGCTCCACCGCGGCCCGTGACCTGTCGGACACCCGCCCGGTGTGCTCCTCCTCCATCCGGAAGGCCCGGATGGTCCCCGCGCCGCCGATCGTGTCGAGCAGGCGCTGCTGTATCTCTCCCGCCGCGACCCGCTGGCGGGCGTACAGCGGCACCGCGTGCCGCACGTACCAGCGGGCGGTGTGCGCCTGGACCGGCACCGCGAGCAGCGCGGCGAGCAGGAAGCGCCAGTCGAGCAGCGCGAGCGCGCCCAGGGTCAGCACGATGGCGAGCAGGGAACGGGCCAGCTCCGGCATGGCGTTGCGCACCGCCTCGGCCACCCGGGACACGTCGCCGGTGACCCGGGCCGTGAGATCGCCGGACCCCGCCCGCTCCACCCGCTCCTGTGGCAGCAGCAGCGCGCGCTCGACGAACCGCTCCCGCAGTGCGGCCAGCGCGGTCTCGCCGAGCCGCGAGACGAGCGTCAGCCCGAGCGCGGTCGCACCCCCCTGCGCGGCCGCGACGAGCACGAGCAGTACGGCCGGCCGGATGAGGTCCGCCGCCGGGCGGCCGTCGGCGACCAGGTCCACGATGTGCCCGAGAAGAGGCTGGGGGAGCAGCCCGAGCGCGGTCGCGCCGACCATCACGGCGAACCCGGCGGTCGCGAGCCCGCGGCGCGGGCGCAGCAGCTCCCGCACGAGAGCGCGGGTCCCCGCCGGGGACGCGGTGGGCAGCGCCGTCTCGGGCGCGGTGCCGTCCTCGGCCGGTTCCGTCCCGGCCCGGGTGTCCCGGCTCACGCCAGCACCGTTCCTCGGTAGGCGGCGTTGCGGCGGACCAGTGCGGCGTGCGTTCCGGTCTCCACGATCCGGCCGCCGTCGAGGAGCGCCACCCGGTCGGCCACCGTGAGCAGCGCCGGGCTGGTGGTGACCATGATCGTGGTACGGCCCCGGCGTAGTTCGCGTATCCCGGCGGCGATCCGGGCCTCGGTGACCGTGTCCACCGCCGTGGTCGGATCGTGGACCACCAGCACCGGCCGGTCGGCGGCCAGCGCCCGGGCCAGGGCCACCCGCTGGCGCTGCCCGCCCGACAGCGAACGGCCACGCTCGGCGATCACCGTGTCGTCCTCGTGCGGCAGGGCGCGGGCGACCTCGTCGGCCGCGGCCGCGGTCATCGCCCGGCGGAGATCGGCGCCCTCCGGGGCGGCCGCGCCGACGTTGCCGTGCAGCGTGCCCTCGAACAGGTCGGCGTCGTGCGCGGCGACCAGGATCGCGGCGCGCAGGTCACCGGGGTCGAGGTCGCGCAGCGGCACACCGTCGAGCTCGACCGTCCCGCCGCCGGGATCGGCCTGCCGGTTCAGGCAGCGCAGCAGCGCTGTCGCGTCCGCCGGATCGGTCGCGGCCACACCGAGCAGCTCGCCCGGCGCGACGTCCAGGTCGATCCCGCGCAGCCCGGCGTGATCGACCCCGCGCAGCCGGAGCCCGCCCCGGATCTCCTCCGGCAGCCGTACACCGCCCGCGGCGACGGCCGGCGGCGCGGCCAGCACCTCGGCGATCCGGGCGGCCGACGCCCTGGCCTGGGCGAAGGAGGCGTTCACCCAGGCCAGCGCCTGCATCGGCCCGATCAGGAACAGCGCGAGCCCGACCGCCGACACCAGCCGGCCCAGGCTGATCTCCCCTTCGGCGGCGAGCCGTCCGCCGGACAGTCCGACGACGGCGATGAGACAGCCGGTCAGCGCGAGGACCACGCCGTTCTGCAGCGCCTCGGCCCGCGCCGCGCGCATCGTCGCGGCCAGCGAGTCACGGCTGGTAGCGCGGTACCTCTCCAGCGCGGCCGCCTCGGCGCCGATCCCCTTGAGCACCCGCAGCCCGGCGACCAGGTCGGCGGCCACGCCGGAGGCGCGCGCGGCCCGGTCCTGCTCGGTCGCGCTGCGCCGCTCCAGCGGCCTGCTCAGCAGATGGCCGAGCCACAGCAGCGCCGGGGTACCGGCCAGCACCACCAGGCCGAGCGGGACCGAGATCCACAGCAGCACGCTCGCGCCGGCCGCGAGCCCGGTGAAGACGGCGACGGCGCTCGGAACCGCGGCGGCCAGGGCGCCGACCCGCTTGGCGTCCTCGGTGGCGATGCCGGCCAGCGCTCCGGGAAGCCGTCCGGCCTCGGCGCCGCCGCCGGGATGCAGGACCCGGCGGACGATGTCCGCGCGCAGGTCGTGCGCGGCCTCCTCGGAGGCGCGCTCCCCGGCGCGGGCGCCGAAGCGGTAGCTGAAGGACAGCACGACGTAGACGACGGCGAGGACCACGAGCCAGCGCAGCAGCGCGCCGAGGTCGCCCGCGGCGACGCCCTGGTCGATGGCCAGGCCGATCAGCACCGGAACCGCCGCCTCCCCGCCCTGGTGCCCGGCGCGCAGTACGGAACCGATCACGATGCGCCGCCGCTGCCCACCGAGCGCCCGGCGCAGCACCGCACGCCCCGGCGACTCCGACCGCCTCACCCGCGCTCCTCCGGATCATCCTCGGATGCCAAATTTAGGTAAGGCTAGCCTATGGTTTATGTAATGTCCGGTTCTGGGGGCGGATGCATGGCCGGGTGGGTTCGTCCGCCGGTGGTCCGTGAGCGCGGCCGATCGAGCCCCGGCCGGGGAGGTGGGCGAGGCGGGCCGCGACCGGAGGGCCGCCGTCGGCGGGCCGTGGCCGCGATCGGCCAGATGACCGATGTGTGCTCTCTGGAACCTTCTTCCTGTTTGTTTTAACTTGAGGTCAATTCTCGGTAAGAGAAGGCAGCGCACGTCCTCCGCGAGGCGATGGGAGCGCGCGTCGTTCGACCGCGTCGGTGCCCCGGTACCGCGGTCGCACCGTCGCGGTGCCGTTGAAGCGGCTCGTCGCCCTCGTGTGGCCAAGGTTCAGGGCCGGCAGAGAGGTGATCGAGTGATTGCGCGCAGACGAGTGGGGACGGCCTTACTGATCGCGGCGCTGGCCGCCGTGATCGGCGGATCCGGGCCCCTGTCCACGGGGGTGGAGGCGGCGACGTGGCCCCAGACCCCGAAGGTCGATCCGCCCCCGCTTCCCGTCGATCCGATAACCCCCCAGGAGTCGCTGGACGGCCTCGGGATCAGCGGGTATCCAGACCGGCTGAGCGTCCAGCCGGGCGAGTCCGTGAAGATCATGGTGAGCACCAGGAGCCCGACGTTCCGGGCGACGATGGTGCGGGTGGTGCACGGTGACGCGGATCCGCGCGGGCCGGGCGTCAAGGAGCAGGTCATCGAGTCCGACGTCAACAAGGAGTACCCGGGCCGCTACCAGACGCTGCCGGTGGGGTCGTACGTGACCGTTCCCGACGATGACGACCTGCGGCCGGACGGGAGCTTCACCATCACGGCGTGGATCGCGCCGACCACCGTCCCCGGTTCCAGGCTCAACCCCGTCGCCTACCGGCGGACCCCCGTCGGCACCGGAGCGGTGCAGGGGATCGTGACCAAGTGGTCGGAGGAGGAGAAGGCCGGGTACGGCATGTTCGTGGACCGGGACGGCGGGCTGGGCCTGCGGCTGGCCGACCGGGCCGGGCGAGTCCAGACGGTGAGCACCGGCGTGAAGCTGAAGCCGTGGGCCCCGGCGCTGCGGGGGGTCGAGCCCGGCGGCGCCGTCCGGCCGCAGCACGTGAACTCCTCCGGCTGGTACTTCGCCGCGGTCTCATACGACGCCGGAACCGGCAGGGTGGGGCTGTACCAGTATCCGCTGACCGGCCTGCCCGACGACTCCCAGGCCGTCGTCACCCGCACGATCGAGGCCCGCGGGCTGAAGAACGCCACCGCCCCACTGCTGATCGCCGCCTACCAGGGCGGTCAGAACCGGCCGGCCGGGTTCTACAACGGCAAGATCGACGCCCCGCGGGTGTTCGACCGGGCACTGGACGAGCGGGAGATCCTCGCCCTGCGACGCGGGGGACCGGCCACCCGGGCGGTGGCGGCCTTCGACTTCTCCCAGAAGATGGACACCGACCAGGTCGTGGACACCTCCCGCAACCACCTGCGCGGCCGCGCGGTCAACCTGCCGGTCCGGGCCGTCACCGGCCACAACTGGCGGGCCGACGAGCAGGACTTCAAACAGGCGCCCGAGCAGTACGGGGCGATGTACTTCCACGACGACGACCTGGGCGACGCCGCCTGGGAGCCCGGCTTCACCTGGCGGGTGCCCGCCGACGCCCGCAGCGGCGTGTACGCGGCCAAACTGGAGGCGGACGGGCGCGTCTACCACGCCACCTTCGTGGTGCGTCCCAAGCGCGACAGGCCCACCTCGAAGGTCGCCATGCTGGTGCCGACGTTCAGCTACCTGGCCTACGGCATGACGGGCTACTTCGTGAGCGGGATGAGCCAGTACTCCCAGCACAGCGACGGCAGCGGCGTGGTCTACTCCTCACACCTGCGCCCGCTCACCAACCTGCGCCCGTACACCTCCGGCCCCAAGGGCGAGGGCAGGCCGTGGCAGTTCGAGGCCGACACCCACATCACCGACTGGCTGGAGTCCACCGGCCGCACCGTCGACTACATCACCGATCACGACCTGCACCGGGAGGGCAGGAAGCTGCTGGACGACTACAAGGTCGTTATCACCGGCAGCCATCCCGAATACACCTCCGAACCCATGCTCGACGCCCTGCAGGGCTGGCTGGACGACGGCGGCCGCCTCATGTATCTGGGCGGCAACGGCTTCTACTGGGTCACCCCGCTCGACCGCACCGGCACCTACACCGAGCTGCGCCGCCACGACGGCACCGAGGCCTGGCAGAGCGCCCCCGGCGAGTACTACCACAGCACCACCGGCGAATTCGGCGGCCTGTGGCGTTTCCGTGGACGGCCCCCGCAGCAACTGGTCGGTGTCGGCTTCACCGCCCAGGGGTTCGGCTCCCGCGTGGGCACCGGCCTGTACAGCAGGCCCCTGGACCGCTCGCCCGAGAGCCACGATCCCAAGGCCGCCTGGGTCTTCGACGGCGTCAAGGCCACCGGCCCCATCGGCGACTTCGACTCCCTGCAGAGCAGGGGCGGCCCCATGGGCGAGGAGATCGACCGCGCCGACTACGCCCTGGGCACCGCCGACAACACGATCGTCCTGGGCTCGGGCACCGGCTTCGGCGACGAGTACCTGTTCGTCAAGGAGGAGAACAACACCGCCAACCTCATGGAGGGCGGCACCGTCAACTGGCTGGTCCGCGGTGACGTGGCCCTCACCCGCTACCCCAACGGGGGCGCGGTCTTCTCCGCCGGCTCCATCTCCTGGGCGGGCAGCCTGTTCTACAACAACTACGACAACGACATCGCCACCATCACCGGGAACGTCCTGAAGGCCTTCTCCGCCGACAAGCCGCTCCCGGGCACCGGCTGACCCGGATCCACGCCGGCCGGGCAGGGCGGTATCCGCCGTCCCGCCCGGCCTCCTCCACTCCCTGCAACCCCCCGTAACCCCCTGCAACCCCCTGCGCCGACCCCACCCGCCCCGAACCGGCTCCGTCCGCCGGTTTCCTCCGGAGGCCACGTGTACGTATCGGTACGCGACATCCCCCACGGCACGGGACCGACGACCCGGGTGCCCCGGGTCGTCGTCGTCCTCGGCCTGGTGAGCCTGATCACCGACGTCTCCACCGAGATGGTGACGGCCGTCCTGCCGCTGTTCGCGACCCTCGCCCTGGGACTCACCCCCCTGGCGTACGGGCTGCTGGACGGCCTCTACCAGGGCGCGACCGTGCTGGTACGGCTGCTCGGCGGCTTCCTCGCGGACCGGCTGCGCCGTCCCAAGCTCGTGGCGGGCGCGGGGTACGCCCTCGGGGCCGCCGCCAAGCTGATGCTGCTCCCCGTGACGGGCGCGGGAGCGCTGTCGGCGGCGGTGGCGGTGGACCGCGCGGGCAAGGGACTGCGGACCGCCCCGCGTGACCTGCTCATCGCCACGGCGGCTCCGCCGGACCGGCTCGGCAGGTCCTTCGGGGTGCACCGGGCCCTCGACGCGACCGGCGCGCTGCTCGGCCCCGTCGTCGCGTTCGGGCTGCTCGCGCTCGCGCCGGGCGACTTCGACATGGTCTTCGTCGTCTCGTTCTGCGCCGCCGTCCTCGGCGTGCTGCTGTTCGCCCACCGCGTACCGGAACACCACACGCCGGAACACGGCGCGGGGGAGCACGGCACATCGGTCCCGCACTCCGGGGCGCGGCCGATCTCGCTTCGCGGCATCGCGGCGCTGCTGCGGATCGGCGGGTTCCGGCGGCTGCTCCTCGCCGCGGCCGTGCTGTCGGCGGCCACGATCGGCGACGGCTTCCTCTACCTCGTCCTGTTGCGCGGCGAGTCGGTCACGACCCGCTGGTTCCCGCTGCTGTTCGTCGGCACGAGCCTGGTCTACCTCGCGCTGGCCGTACCGCTCGGCAGGCTCTCCGACCGGTACGGCAGGAACCGTGTCTTCACCGCCGGGTACGGCCTGCTGCTGTGCGCCTACCTCACCGCCATCCTCGCCGGGGGGATCGCCGGGGCCGCGCTGTGCCTGGTGTTCCTCGGCGCCTACTACGCGGCGACCGACGGTGTGCTGCCCGCGGCGGCCGCGCCGCTGCTGCCCGCCGAACTGACGGCGACCGGGATCTCCGTCGTCCAGGCGGCGGTGGCGGGCGGCCGCGCCCTCGGCGCGGTGGCCTTCGGCGCGGTCTGGACGACGGCCGAGGGCGACGCCGCCGTGTGGACCTTCGCCGCCGCCCTCACGGCCGCCCTGCTCACGGCCGTACCGATGATCACACGAGCCCACGACCGCCGGACGGAGGTCCGATGACCCAGCACAGCCCGCGCCGGATCGGGGACGGCAAGATCATGGCGGTGCTCGCCGCCCTCGTCATCGCCGTGGCCGCGAGCTGCGTCACCTCCTCGGTACTGCGCGCGGGCGCGGCCGGCGGATCCGGCGACGGCTCGGTGGAGCTGCCCGAGGGGCGGCAGATCGTGTTCCGATCGCTGCGTCCCGGACCCACGTTCGGCCACGTCGCCGTGCTCGCGGCCGCCGACGTGCGGCGCGAGCGTGTCATCCTCCCGACCCGCTGCGAACGGACGGCCGCCTCGCCCACGGGCGGCCTGTGCCTGCGTCAGACGCGCAACCTGATCCAGCCGTTCGCCGCCACCCTTCTGGACGATCGGCTCCGGCCCGGTGGGGAGGTCCCGCTCAACGGGGTCCCGAGCCGTGCCCGGGTCTCCGAGGACGGCCGCTACTACGCCACGACGGTCTTCGTGACCGGGCACTCGTACCTCTCCGACGGCTTCTCCACCGAGACCGTCATCGGCCGGGTCGGCGGCGATCCGATCGGCGACGTCGAGCGGTTCACCTTCCTGGTGAACGGGCAGCCGAACGAGAACGTGGACCGCAACGTGTGGGGCGTGACGTTCGTCCCCGGCGGAGAGCGGTTCTTCGCCACCGTGGCCACCCAGAACCGCAGATACCTCGTCGAGGGCGACATCGGGCGGCGGACCCTCACCGCCCTGCGCGACAACGCCGAGTGCCCGTCCCTGTCCCCGGACGGGCGGCGCCTGGTCTACAAGAAGCGGACCGGGCTCAACTCCGACGTCTGGCGCTTCCACGTCCTCGACCTCGCGGCCGGTGTCGAGACCCCGCTCGCGGAGACCCGCAGCGTGGACGACCAGGCGGCGTGGCTCGACGACGACCACGTGATGTATGCGGTGCCCAAGGGCGGCGCGGGCGGCCGCGACGCCGACGTCTGGACCGTGTCTCTGCGCGGCGGCGCGCCACGCCTGCTCATCCCGGACGCCGACTCGCCCACCGTCCGATCCCCGGCCGCGGACCGGCCACTGCGCTGACCCCGTGCCCCGAGTGTGCCCGCCACCTCCGAAGCCGTGGTCCACCTCGTGATGCTCGACAGCATGGCCCGCCGCCTCACCGGCAAAAGCACTTCGAACCGGCACGGAACCCGAATATCTGGATCGGATCGAGCCGGCAGGATCAAGCGCTCTCTAAGCTCACATGCATGGCAAAGTACTTCGATGTGCATCCGGACAATCCGCAACCTCGGGTGATCGGTCAGGTGATCGACCTCCTCCGGGCGGACGGGCTGATCGCGTACCCGACGGACTCATGTTTCGCGTTGGGGTGCCGGCTGGGAAACAAGGAGGGCATCGACCGGATCAGGGAGATCCGCGACCTCGGCGACGACCATCACTTCACCCTGGTCTGCGGGAGTTTCGCCCAGTTCGGCCAGTTCGTCCACATAAGCAATGCGCTGTTCCGCTCGATCAAGGCGGCGACTCCCGGCGGCTACACGTTCATCCTGCCCGCGACGAAGGAGGTGCCGCGGCGGTTGCTGCACCCGAAGAAGAAGACGGTCGGCGTCCGGATCCCCGATCACGTCGTCACGCAGGCGTTGCTGACCGAGCTCGGCGAACCGCTGCTGTCGAGCACCCTGCTGCTGCCCGACGAGACCGAGCCCATGACCCAGGGCTGGGAGATCAAGGAAAGACTCGACCACGTGGTGGACGCGGTGATCGACTCCGGCGAGTGCGGCGCCGTACCGACGACGGTCGTCGACTTCTCACAGGACGAACCCGAGATCCTCCGCAGAGGCGCCGGAGACCCATCCCTGTTCGAGTAGGCGGTTTCGAGTAGACGGTGTCATCCGAGACATCGCCGCCATCGCCTCGCGCCGGCGGCGGGCTTGGTCGCCATCCACGCGTGGCCCAACCGGCCCTCGTCCTTCGTCGTCGAGCGGGCCGGGGAGCCGGGGCCTGTTCTCGTGGTGTCGCTTCCCTGCGCCCGGCCGGACAACCCGCTCGGAGAGCGGACGATCGCAGTCCGCCCCGCCCTCGTCGCCGGGTGCGTCCGACGAGCCCTCGAACATGGGTGGAACCCCGGGCAACCGGGCTCGGCGTTCACCCTCACCGTCACCGAGGACGAACTGGCCGTGCTCCTGGGCGAACCGCCTCAGTACCTGATCCCCTTCCTCTGGGGGATGATCCCCGAAGGCGGGGGCATCAAGGACCTTCCTCGATGTGCCCAGATTTGGAGTCGGGAGGAACAGAGCACCAGCCGGTCACCATCCAAGCCGTAGCCGGTTCGAGATCGTCTACTGATGTTCATGAATGCGGGAAAGGACCGCTCAGGCATCTCCCCGGACGATCACCTTCCAGAGGTGCCCACCGGTGTTCAGGGGGCCGGGCAGGCCCTTGATACCGACGTGGTGTGTCGGTATGGCCGCCGTACCGTGCCCGGCCGCGGTGCCGTGCCCCGGGTTCGGAGATCTTCGGCGGGCCCTACGGCGATGAGACCCCTACCTTTGCGATAGTTGCGCGTTGTTCTTCGCCCCGTAGCGTCCCCATCAGTGATCCCGGTCGTGCGAGGAAAGGTCGGTATGAGCGACGATGTGGTGCGCCGTGTTTTCCGGTCGGTCGATTCGTTCGACCCCGACGAGTTCGCGCGGTTGCTGGCCGAGGACGCCACGTTCGTGTTCGGCAACGCCGAGCCGCTGGCGGGACGCGAGGCCGTCACCGCCGGGTTGCGGACGTTCTACTCCACCATCGGCGGCCTGCGGCACCGGATCGTCAGGAACTGGCAGGTGGACGCCGACATCATCGCCGAGACCGAGGTGACCTACCGGCGGCTCGACGGCAAGGACGTCAGCGTCGTGGCCGTATCGATCTGGCGCACCCGCGACGACGGCTTGATCTCGGACTACCGCATATTCGTCGACCTCGCCCCCCTCTACGCGGTCTGAAACCTGCCGCGGAAGCGCGCGGGCGGGTGTCTTCCTTGGCCCGTACCGGCTCGAGGTCAAGATCCCTTCGATCAGGACGTGGTGGCCGAGGCCCAGGCAGCGGCGGGCCAGGGTGTCGAGGAGCTCGATGTTCGTCCCGTCGGCACGTCGCGCTCCCGAAGGATGTCACGCCGGATGACGTCCTGACTGACCAGGGCCAGGTCTCGGTCGCGGGCCGGTTGTAGTACCCGCGCAGTGCTGGTCTTGCCGGAACCGGAGTCGCCACGCAACACGATGTACCGGCGCCGTGGGATAACGGCGGTCGCTGAGCTGGACGCGCGAGCCGCCGCGTACCTGACCCACGTAGGTTGATCCCGTCATGAGTCACCGCGAAGGGACGAGGGTAAACGCATGGCAGACTCGTTGGAGATCAAGCCCATCGGCACCGTTGTCGGCGGACGTGCTGAGCCGACCGACGATCACTGGGCGGAAAGGGCGATCATCCGCCTGAATCCCGACTTCCCTGTGGAGGTTGTCCAGGGCCTTGAGGAGTTCTCTCACCTGTTGGTCGTCTGGCATTTCCATCGTGCTTCGCCGGACGATGTCGCTTTCCACGCTCGAAGCCCGCGCAACGACCCCAAGTGGCCGGCCACGGGAACGTTCGTCCATCGCAACCACCGCCGGCCGAATCAGCTAGCGCAGTCCTTCCCCCGGCTTTTGAAGGTGGACGGCCTGGACCTGCACGTGGCCGATCTGGATGCGATCGACGGAAGTCCCGTCTTCGATCTGGCACCGTATTTCAAGGAGATGGGTCCGCGCGGTGAGGTGCGTGAGCCCGGTTGGCCAGGTGAAATGCTCAAGGACTACTGGGACGCCTCGCAGAGTTGACGAGGGCGGGGCTTCCCTCGGGCGGACGATTCGTCGCATGCATGAAGGAGCTCACCGAGTTGAGTGACCATGCAGCCTCGCTGGCGTGCGACGGCCTTACCGGCGGAACCCTGCGGCCCGTGACCGGGCGGTGAGAGGCGACCGCCCGGCGACATCGTGGTCAGTCCCGGTACGGCTCGCGGCCGCCCGGCGGGCAGGACGAGTTGCCCAGTACATCGACCCAGACATCGGTGACGAGCCCGGTAATCCGTTCGACGACGGCGGCCGGGACCGTGTCGTCTGTGACATCGGACCAGATCATGCGCACGGCGGCGGCCAGCGGAACGACAGGGGTGCCGCACCGCGCGCAGACACGCACGCGGACGGGGACACCACCGGGTATGTCCGGAATGAACGGCGGGTCGCTCACCGAGGTCCCCGCTCCACGCAGATGAACCAGACGATCTTGCCTCCCGGCGCGGGCTCGACACCCCACCTTTCGGCGTAGGCGGCGACGATCGTCAGCCCGCGACCGTGCTCCTCGTCCGGGCCCGCCGCCGGGAGCGAGGTCGGCCACACGCCGCCGTGGTCGGTGACCTCCCCGCAGACGATCCGTCCGTGCCGGTGCAGGGAGAGCGTGACCGGCGCCCGCCCGTGCACGATCGCGTTGGTCACCAGCTCGGACACGATCGTGGTCACGTCCTCCGCCACGGCGGACGCGCCCCAGATGGCGAGGGCTTCACGTGCGAGCCGACGTGCCTTGCCGACCGCCTCAGGATCGGCGGGCAGATCCCAGCACGCCTCCCGGGTGTTCTCGTCGTCTCTTATGGGAGGTGGGGGAGCGGGGTTAGGGTTCTTCATAGGTCAGGGGTCTCCGTTTTCCTGATCCAGTCCTCGGGCGGGTGGTTGCGTCACCACGCCCGAGGACGCCGGGGTTGTTTCCACTCACGGCGATCGAAATAAGCGCATTGTGATAAACGACACGGCATGTACACCTCGCCGCATTTAAGTGGAGCCGCGAGCGCGTCGGCCGTTGGCCTGGATTGTGATCAAGCGTCCGGCATGGATCCGTAGTGCCGCTTTGGTCTCTTATGGACGGCACGCCACGCGCGTGTGTGACTGGCAGGCTCTCTATGAATTGCTCGCGATCATCCATGATCGGCTGCCCTCACACATGGTTACGAGTACTCTCTTGATGGTGACCGATCGCATAGATACTTTCAAGGCGATAGTTTCAATGCGTTAATATGTCCCATTTTCGCTATAGGGAGGAAATGTGGCGAGTCCTACGGTCCGCCGACGCCGTCTCTCCGCCGAACTCATCCGCCTACGTGAACAGACCGGACTCACCGTCGAAGAAGCAGGGCGCCGGCTGGAGTGGTCGCGCGGTCGTCTCAACAAGATGGAGGCCAACAAGTGGACCAGGCCGGACCTGGGAAACATCCGGGCGCTTCTGGACCTGTACTCGGTGACGGATCCGGCGCAGCGCGAGGCAGTCCTGACGCTGGCCCGTCAGTCACGGGAGAAGGGCTGGTGGGCCAACTACCAGGACGTTTGGCGCGGTTCCCTGGCAGGATTCGAGGCAGAGGCATCCTTGATCAATACGTATGAGGATCTCCGCGTGCCAGGGCTGCTCCAGACCGAGGACTACGCCACGGCGATGTTCAAGGGTGGCCGGGTAATGGAGGATGTCCAGATTCGTCGTCGGGTAGAGGCGCGGCTGGCACGGCAAACCGTCCTGCACGGCGAGACACCGCCCACGCTGTGGGTGGTGATCGATGAAGCCGCACTGACCAAAACGGTAGGTGGTCCGTCGGTGATGCGACAGCAACTGCGGCATCTCATCGAAATGAGCGCCAGGCCGAACATCTACCTGCAAGTTCTCCCGGATTCGGCCGGAGCTCACGCCGCGATGGACGGCGCATTCACAGTCTTGAATTTCCCCGACCAAGGCGATCCGAGCATTGTCTACATCGAGACCGCGACAAGTGACCTATACCTGGAGAGTTCCGAAGATCTTATGCACTATAGGCTCATCTTCGACCTCATACGGTCGTCTGCGCTCGGCCCGGACTCATCTGTGGCACGTCTGGAAAACCTGATCGACCAACTAAGCTGAGAGGAAATCATGGCCTTCCCCCAGACCTCCCCCCTCATCTGGCGAAAGAGCTCCCGTTCCGGCTCGGGCGACAACTGCGTAGAGGTCGCGGTGCTCCCCGACGGAGGCCAGGCCGTACGGGACTCCAAAGACCCCGGCGGCCCCGTCCTGACGTTCACCCCGGGCGAATGGAACGCCTTCATCAGCGGTGTCAAGGATGGCGAGTTCGGCTGATGGTTACCCGCGGTCCGGGTGCGATGGCGGCCAACCGCTGAGCCAGGCCTTCCATCTCGGCGAGCAGCCCGGCCGGTGACTGGTCGAGTTCGAGCGCGTGCTGGTGGAGCGCGTGCTGGTGGATGGTGATGCGCGCGTGCCGGACACGGTGGGCGGCGTGCGGGGCGTTCCCCTTGGTGTGGACGAGGTGCCCTTCCGGCAGGTTGAGTGCGGTGCAGTAGGCGAGCACCTGGTAGAGGTCGGCGTCCGGGAAGCCCTTGGGTTTCCCGGCCTTGTACTTGGCGTCGGCCACGGCACGTGGGGTGCCGTCGTCGGCGTATCACACGAGGTCGGGAACCATCCGGATCGCGTCACGTTCGTCGAGGTGGGCCGCCACGCGGGCGGCTCGTGGCCATTCGACCAGGGTCACCTGCGGTAGACGATCTCTTTGTCGCCGGCGCCGGGGTAGGCCATGATCAGCAGTCGCTGGCCGCCCTGGTGCTCGCCCTTCCACGGGAACCAGGCGTAGTGCACGCGGATCCGGTAACGGCCCGCGCGGCCGTTGAGCGACAGGTCGGGCAGCGTGGTGCCGCTGAGGTCGTCCGTGAGCACGATCGCGCCCGTGGGACTGCGGTAGCCGACCTCGACGACCTTGTCCCAGCCCCTGGTCTCCACGGGCGGGCGACGCGTGTACGTCTCGACGGTGACGCAGAGGTCGAAGTCGGAGTGTGTGAGGACGGTCAGGGTGCCGGGCTCGGAGGAGACCAGTCCGTTGCCGGGGTCCAGATCCGGGTCGCCGCCCCCCTCGCCCTCGTACGTCTGCAGCACTCCGTAGTCGGTCCGCTGGGGCTCCTTGATCCGGATCGCCTTGACCGGCTTGATGCGCGGGCGGTGGTGTGGCGTCGCGTCGCACATGCGCTGGGCGTCCGCCTGTATCTCCGCGATCTTCTGATCCTGCTTGGCGCGCTCGGCGCTGACGGCGGCGGCGGCACTCGGGCAGATACCGGCGAGCGGGTAGGTCAGGGCGTCGCGGCTCACCTTCCAGCGGGCCAGCTCTCGCGGGTCGTTGCGGGTGTGCAGGTCGCACATCCGGCGCCCGTACGTGAGCACGACGAGGTCGGGCGTGGTGTCGGAGAACTGGCGAAGGCCGTTGTCCGGCAGGCGTAGTGAGCAGACGAACTTCTGCTCGGCGGTCAGTTCGTGAGGCTTCTCCGATATCTCCATTCTCCGGGGCTCGGGCGGGTTGCACTCCTCGGCCGCGGTGACCGGTCCGCGGTCCTGGTCCGCAGCCGGGACGAAGCAGAGCGTCACCACCGCGGCGAGGCCTGCCAGGAGGACGTGGCGGCGGGTGCGGCGGGCGGGCGGGGCGGTGTACAGGGCCGGCAGGATGAGAGCGGAGCCGGTGAGCGCGAGTCCGTACCACAGTGGAGAGATGCCGGCGGAGACGAGCGCGCCGTCCTTGACGAACAGGCTGCTCGGGTAGAGCGGCAGTTCCCCGAACAGGTCGGAGTCCGCCTTGATGGAGGCGCTCACGACGGTGATGCCGGCCAGGAGGAACAAGGTCAGCGTCGTGGCCCGTGTCAGCCGGTGGGTACGCCGCCACACGGCCGCCAGGATCAGCAGCGACGGTGCGCCGACCCCCACGAGCAGGTCGAGGACGTACCAGGTGAGAACCAGTTCGGAGCCGGCGAACTCACGTACGGCGTTCCACACCACGTTCTTCGGTCCGAGCCAGAACGGCACTCCGTGCGCGAGGTTGACGACCGCCGGGAGCAGCGGGAGCGTGATCGCCACCGCGGGGAGCGGCCACCGCCTGGCGGGCGCCCGTACGGGCCGAGACCGGGGCGACGTGGGCAGTACGCTGCCCAGGTCGTGCGCGGACCGGGCCCACCAGACCAGTCCGAAGACGGACAGTGCGGCGGTCACCTCGAAGAACAGCACGTTCCAGGGAATCCCGCTCGGATAACTGAACGAGATGATCCAGGAGGGCTGAATGAACGACATGACCAACGCGATCACGCCGATCCGCACGGTCGCCCCACTCCAGCGGGGATCGCGTGCCTGCGCCAGCAGCACCGACACCGCCCACACCGGCCAGGCGAACCGCTCGACCCAGTACAGGCCGGGGATCTGGGTGAACGGGGTGACCCCCAGACCCCATTCGAGGCCGGAGACCAAGCTCTCCAACGCGTTGAGCACCCCTGTCACGAGGACCAGGAATCGCAGCCAGCGAGGAGTGGTGTCGCGCAGCACACGGAAGAACAGCCAGGTCACCGCCAGTTGGAGCGGCACCGTGATCAGCAATAGCCACCAGTCGTACGGGATCGGCAGGCGCACGATCAGGGAGTATCCGACGTCGAGGTAGAGCACGGCCCGCAGCAGGCGGACCTCCCCGCCGTGTCGCGCCGGCTCGCCGCGCTCACGGCCGCGCAGCACCTGCCAGTACGCCCAGGCCTGCACCGCCGCGACCAGGACCAGCAGGACGATGAGCCACCACCACGGCTTGAGGTCCTCGGTCATGAAGTCGTACCGGTCCATGACGACCGTCCACACGGGGATGATGTCGCCGGTCACCTGGGCAACGACGCCGAGGGCGACCGCGACGGCCAGGTAGAGCACCGCGAGGGCGGCCGCGATCCAGCCGAAGCGGTGACGGCACATGGGGGAACTCCTGGGGGGAGGGAGCGATCCGCGAAAGCGCCCAACCCTAACGACCCACCAACAAGTTGATCAACGCCTGATCCGCTGTTCTCTGCCTGGACGTGGCAGACGAGCAGATCGGCTCCACCCCGGCCACTCATGAACTGTCCGTGATCACGGTGATCCTGCCGCGATCAACGAATGACTCTGATCAATTTTGATGCAGACCCTGGTCGTCATACGGGAAGATGGGCCGATAGACGGCCATAAGCGTTGATGCGCCATCGCGGGGAGGGGTCGGGTGGCATCGTTCAGGGCGCTTACGATCGCGCTCGGGGTGCTCATCCTTGTGAGCGCTTGCAGCGCGGATCCTCGCACCGCGCCCACCCGGTCGTCCCCTGCGGTCCCGGAGATCACCACGCATGCGGCGCCCATGCCCGGCCGTCAGCTCGGGCCCACCATGTACGGGCACAGCGACCGGACCGTCTCCCCGGCGATCGGTTCGGTGAACGGCAAGCCGGTGATCGTCACGGGTGGCCGCGACGACCTGCTTCGCGTCTGGGACCTCGCCACGCGCAAGCTCATCGGCGAGCCCATCCCCGCGGGTCAGGACGGTGTGGACCACGTCGAGCTGCACCGCTGGGACGGCAAGGACATCGCGGTCGTGAGCGGTGGAGCCCTGCGTGCGTGGGATCTCGGCACGCGTCGTCCGTTGACTCCACCGATCGTGACCCAAACCCTTCATACCAATCTGCTGGCCGTTGACTCCCACGACGGTCAGCATGTCGCGTTGACCGAAGGTAAGTTCCCCTTCGAGCTCCAGGCCTGGGACCTGAACACCGGATCCGCGGTCGGCGCCCCGCTGAAGGGGCATGAGGCCAAACCCAGGGCCGGGGCGATCGGGCAACTGGGCGGGACCACCCTGGCCGTCACCGGGGACGCGAACAAGGTTCTCCGCTCGTGGGACCTGAAGACTGGCAAGGCTCTGGCCACCGCCAAGGTGACATCGATGGATTACATCAGCGGCATCGCCATCCAGGGCGGGGCCGCGGTCGTCACCGGCACCGACGGCGACTTCCAAGGCCGCATGGAACGCTGGGACCTGGCCGCCGGCACTGTCACCGAGGTGAAGCACAAGGGCGAGTTCTTCCCTGTCGAGTTGCGCGAGCTCGACGGGAGAACGGTCACGATCTTGAGTGGAGACGGCACTCTGCGGGTCGCCGACCTGGCCACCGGCGAACTCATCGGCCACGGCTGGGACAGCGACGATCTCCTGGATCACGTAGCGGCGGTGGGCAAGTACGGCACCACGCCGATCCTGGTCATCGGCGATCTCGACGGGACGCTGACGATCTGGGACCTGCGCACGGGCAGACAACTCGGCAAGCCGTTCTTCGGCTACGGCGGGGGCGTCGAAACACTCGCGGTGACCAAGGTCCGGGGCAAGGCCGTAGCCGTGACCGCAGGAGCCGACGACACGATCCGCATGTGGGATCTGGCCACCCACAAGCCGTTCCGTGCGCCCATCTCCTGCGCGTGTGTCGAGTATGCGCCCATGACCACGGTCACGCGGGGCGGGAAGCCGGTCGTCGTCTACGCGGACGTCGAGCATGGGCTGGTGGCCCGCGACGCGGCGACGGGCAAGCAGGTGGACAAGACAGGGATCTCCGTCGCATCCCACGACGGACCTGCCCAGCTCTCGGTGGACGGCTCCGTTGTGGCCACCACGACGCGGGACGGCGGAGCCGAACTCTGGGATCTGTCGGCGGGAAGCCGTCGCCGCCAGGTCAACGCGACAGAAGTGGATGCCGTCGCGGTCGGCAACCGGATCATCGCCACCGCCTCCGGCGAGCAGATAAAGCTATGGGACCAGGCCACCGGCCAGCCGATCGGCAAGCCGATCGCCAGCGGCGGCCAGGCCGAATCCCTGGCGATCGGGCAGGTCGACGGTAAGACCGTCGTCTTCTTCCAGCGCAAATACGCCCCCGAATGGGGCGGTATCCGCTTGTGGGACGCCGCAACGGGCGGACCGTACGGCAAGGCTCTGAGCATCCGCTCCACCGCCATGGCCGTCACGCGCGTCGGATCCCGGACGGTGCTGGTGACCGGGCAGAACGACGGCACGGTGATCGTGTGGGACCCGCAGACGATGAAACCGCTCCTGCCTCCCCTCTCCGGCCACCACGGTGCCGTCAGCGGGGTCGCGGTGACCATGCTCAAAGGCAAACCGATCGCCGTCTCCAGCGGCGACGACGGCGGCATCCGAACCTGGGACCTCACGGACCTTCCTCATTAGCCCACTGATCTTCGAGAAAGGCCACGACGTTCCGTGGCCCGCGGCGCACCTTCGCCGCTACGGCGCTCGTCGAGGGTGTGCCCGTCCCCGAGGCGTCCCGTTGGCTGGGCCGTGAGTCCATCACCACGATCGTGATCTCTACGGCCATCTCGTCCCGGAAGCCTGCCGGCGGGCGCGTACGGCCATGGATAAGGCATTTGCCGGAGCGGCCAAGAAGAGTTGATTCAGTCGAAGAACGTTAGTCCTCGTTCAGGTGTTCAGCTACATCGAAGATGTTGATCAGTTGAAACTCGGGAGGCTCCTCGGCCGGCCAGAAGCGGATCCGAACCATCAAGGTCTCCCGCGGCTGGATCGTCACAACAGGAAGAAGGGGCTGGTCATCGGCTAGGTCTTGGGTCCAGTACCACCTACCGCGCCACGTTCCGTCGATGACCGTACGCAAAACCTCACGGACAAGTTGCTGATCACCTTCCTTGGGCTTGGTCGATTCCCACCATTCCGCAAGTATCGGTTCACTTTCCGGTTGGAGCCGCAGCTCCGCCATAGTCACTCCATGAGTCGGTTCAGCACCTCTTCGACGTCCAGCGCCTCGCCCGATCCGCGAGGGCCTTCGGGAGCGTTTTTCAGTGCTTCCGCATAGGCGGGGATACCGCGCAGATGAACGGTCGCGAGGAGATTCTTTGCGAAATCCGTGAGATGGTCAATGTTCTTGGTCCGTTCGAAGGCCAGCACCGCACGGTAGGAGCTGCGCAGGAGTTCTCTCTGTTCGGAGGGGCGAAGTCCGTCAATCGTCTCCATGGCCCGTTCGACCGCAGGGTCATCATGGGAAACAAAACCGGGTGGGAAGAATTCGTCTTTCATGGCTCCTTGCTCCATTGTCCGGCTTCCTTCTGGGACTCAAGGGAAAGCGGCGATTACCGGTGTCTTCCGAAAACAGAAGATGGCCGGAAGTGGACAATTTCCCAGGCAGAGCCCGCCAAGATCGAAACGCATCCGTTTGATCGAACATTTATTCGATTCAACCCTACGCCTCGGTAGCGGCTGGTGCCAGCCGTTCCAGGCCACCCTGACGCGACGGGACGGCTCTCGGTTCCGTTTCGACCAAACGGGTTGGTCTCGTGAACCGAGCGGGGCCGGCGGGCGTCTTCGTGATCTCTCGGGCGAATGTGCCCTAAATGTGCCCTGATCTTGCCTGACGGATGCTCCACGCCAGGTCAGAAGATCAAGGGCGGACGAGTCGGCCTGTAGGCCGGGTTCTGTCCTTCACGGATGTGAAGGGGCGACCATCCATCTAGGACCGGCGTTGCCGCCGGCCTCAAGCGGTCTACCCGCGCGGCTCGGGCGGGCAGCCCTCAAGCGTCGCGCGCGGGACGCTCCGGGGAGCGTCCCTTCTTGACCTTGCTCCGGGTGGGGTTTACCGAGCCGCCCACGTCGCCGTGGGCGCTGGTGGTCTCTTACACCACCGTTTCACCCTTACCCCTCTTGACGAGGGGCGGTCTGTTCTCTGTGGCACTGTCCCGCGGGTCACCCCGGGTCGGCGTTACCGACCACCCTGCCCTGTGGAGCCCGGACCTTCCTCGGCGGGCCCTGTGAGGACCCGACGCGGCCGCCCGGCCGGCTCGTCCGCCGTGTTCCAAGCCTATCGGCTCCCAAGTGGTCTCCAACCGATCGGCAAGTCGCCTCGGCTGGAATGGCCTCAGGCGCCCCCGGAGGGGAACGACCGGGGGCGCCCACGAGAGCACGGCCGACGGGCGGGACGGATCGGCTCGGGTTCCCGGTGGGGCGATACCGTCCCACCGGGAACCCGAGCCGGTCACGGGCGCCGGGACACCGGGTCAGCGCAGGTGCGAGGTGTCGTTGAACGCCTTCACCACGGCCGGTCCGTCGGCGTAGTACTCGATCAGGGACAGAGCGGCCAGATCGAGATGCATGCGGTACAGCGCGGCGAGGGGAGCCAGCAGCGCGGATCGCAGCAGCATCTTGATCGGCGTGACGTGGGAGACGACGAGGACCGTCCTGCCCTCGTAGCGCTCGACCAGCCGGTCCCCGATCGTCTGGACCCGCCGCGCCGCCTCCCCGAAACTCTCCCCACCCGGCGGCGCGGCGGACGGGTCCGCCAGCCACGTGGCGAGCTCGTCCGGCCAGCGGCGCTGGATCTCGGTGAACGTGTGCCCCTCCCACGCGCCGAAGTCGACCTCACGGAGCTCGTCCTCCACGACGACCTCCAGTCCGGTCCTGGCGGCCACGGCCTCGGCGGTGGCGCGGGCACGCCTGAGCGGCGAGCTGACGATCACCTGGACGTTGTACGGCTCCCGCGCCAGCCTGGCCGCGGCGGCCTGCGCCTGGGCGACGCCGTTCGGGGTGAGCTCGGGATCGCCGAGTCCGGAGAACCTGCGCTCGGTGGACATCGGGGTCTCACCGTGCCGCAGCAGCAGCAGCGACGTCGCCGTGGTCGTGGGCGCGCGCCAGCCGGTGCCGCCGGTGGCCGGCGCCGTCCGCTCGGCCGTCCCCGATGTCCTCGCCGCGATCCCGTCCACCGGGGAGACGGCCGTCTCCGGGGCCGAGAGGGTGCCGGTGTCGAAGAGGGAGTCCTGCGCGGGGGCCGTGGCCGGGGCTGTGCCGGCGGCCGGGGCGAGGGTCGCGGCGGAGGACGTGTCCCGGAGACCGGCGGTGGCGGAGGTGCCGGAGGAGGCGCCGGGGGAGGCGCCGGGGGAGGAGGCCGACCGCCAGGGCCTGCCCTTGGCGGCGGCGTCCATGGCCTCGTTCGCGAGGCGGTCGGCGTCCTTGTTCCGCTCCCGGGGGATCCACCGCCAGGTGACCCTGAGGCGGCGGGCCAGGGCGGCGGCCTCCGTCGCGAGCGGCCTCAGGCCCTCGTTCTTGATCTTCCAGCGGCCCGCCATCTGCTCGATGACCAGCTTGGAGTCCATCCGGACCTCGACGGTCGCGCCGTCGCCCGCGAGATCGAGCAGCGACCGCAGGCCCGCGATCAGCCCGCGGTACTCGGCGTTGTTGTTGGTCTGGGTGCCGATGGCCTCGGCGACCTCGGCCAGCACCTGGCCGTCGGCGGCGTCCTTGACGACGGCACCGTAGCCCGCGGGGCCCGGGTTGCCCCGGGATCCGCCGTCGGCCTCGATGACGAAGGAGGTCACAGGCCCGACTCTGGGGTACGGACGAGGATCCGGCGGCACTCCTCGCAGCGGACGACCTCGTCGTGGGAGGTCGCCTTGATGCGGTTGATCTCGGCGATGGACAGGCTGGTCCGGCAGCCGAGGCAGCGGGCGCCCTGCAGCATCGCGGCCCCCACCCCGAACTGCTCACGGAGCTTGTCGTAGAGGGCGAGCAGGTCGGCCGGGATGTCGGCGGCGACCGCCGAGCGCTTCCCCCTGACCTCGGTGGCCTCCTTGTCGATCTCGGCGAAGGCGGCGTTCCTGCGGTCCTCGGCGCCGCCCCGCGTGGCGGCGAGCTCGTCGCGCTCGGCGACGAGCTTGGCGACCTGCGCGTCGGCGGCCTCGCGACGTTCCATGATCTCCAGCACGACCTCCTCCAGGTCGCCCTGGCGACGGTGCAGGGAGGCGATCTCGGACTGGAGGCTGGCCAGGTCCTTCGGAGACGACACCTGGCCGGAGTCGAGGCGCTTCTGGTCGCGCTCGGCGCGCACCCGGACCGAGTCGACGTCGGCCTCCGCCTTGGTCTGCTCACGGGCCAGGTCGCCGGCCTCGGTCTCGGCGCCGATCACCTGGGTGGCGAGCCTGGCCACGCGGGTGGAGAGCTCGTCGATCTCGGCCAGTTCCGGCAGGGTTCGACGACGATGGGCCAGACGGTCGACGACGGAGTCGAGTTCGGCCAGGTCGAGCAGACGCTTCTGGGCCGCCGGGGCTGCTTTCACTTCAATTCCTCGCACTCTGCTGTTGTCTTCCAAGCATCCGTGACCGTCTCGGAAACGCGCGTCTCAACATTAATCCCCCGCGAGGCACAGGCGGATGCCAGCCGATGCGCCGCGTCGGTCAGCCAGGGCCATTCGGTGGCCCAGTGGGCGGCGTCGATCAGCGCGGGGCCGCCGGTCTCCTCGACGAACTCGCTCGCCGGGTGGTGGCGCAGGTCCGCGGTGAGGAACACGTCCACTCCCGCGGCGCGGGCCGTACCGAGGAGGGAGTCGCCCGATCCTCCGCTCACCGCGACGCGCCTGATCTCGCGGTCGAGGTCTCCCGCGACCCGCAGCCCGCCCGCCGTACGGGGCAGGCCGCGTGCGGCCTGCCCAGCGAACTCCCGCAGGGAGAGCGGGGCGGGCAGCGAGCCGACGCGGCCGAGGCCGCGCCGGGGGTCGGCGGCGGCCGGGAGCAGGGGGACGAGCGGTCCCGTCAGCCCCACGGCGCGGGCCAGCGCGTCGGAGACGCCCGGGTCGGCGACGTCGGCGTTGGTGTGCGCGGTGAAGAGGGCGACGTCGTTCCTGATCAACGTGTGGATCAGACGGCCCTTGGCGGTGGTGGCCGCCACGCTCGTGGTGCCCCGCAGGTAGAGGGGGTGATGGGTGACGATCAGATCGGCACCCCACTCGACGGCCTCCGCGGCGACGACCGCCGTCGGGTCGACCGCGAACAGGATCCTGCGCACCTCCGCACCGGGATCTCCACAGACGAGACCGACCGCGTCCCACGATTCCGCCCACGAGGGGTCATAGATCGATTCGAACTCTCCGACGATGTCGGCAAGGGTAGGCACCTGCGCAGACTACCGGCCTGTTTCACAGTGGCGGGGAATCACCAGTCACAACTGGACTTCGATCTTGGCGGGACCGGCGCGGGGAGTACGGACCCCGGGGACAGCCGGCACACACTGTCGGTAGCGTCGTGGCAGACGAGATCCAGCTGTGAGGAAGGACCCGCACTTGTCCACCGATCTCCACCGCGACGCCGTGGTCGCCGACACCCACAACGACCTGCTGATGGCGGTCACGGCCAGGCCCCCGCGGCGGTGGGCGTCGTTCTTCCGTGAGCGCTGGCTGCCCCAGCTCCACGAGGGCGGGGTGAACATCCAGGTGCTGCCGGTCTTCATCGACGATCAGTACCGCCCGGAGGGGGCGCTCCGGCAGACCCTGCGCATGATCGAGTGCGCGCACACGCTGGCCGAGGGCAACGCCGACGCGGTACGGCTCTGCCTGGACGGGGACCAGGTCGACCAGGCGCTCGCCGAGGGGAGGATCGCCCTGGTGCTGGCCCTGGAGAGCGCCCCCGGCCTGGACGCGAGCGTCGAGCTGCTGCCCACCCTGCACCGCCTGGGCGTGCGGATCGCCTCCATCGCGCACTGGGGCCGTACGGCTCTCGCGGACGGCAGCGGCGAGGAGGCCACCGGCAGCAGGCTCACCGAGGCGGGCGTGGCGGCGCTGCGGGAGATGGAACGCCTCGGCATGATCTTCGACGTCTCGCACCTGAGCGCCCCGGGCGTCGCCCACGTGCTGGAGCTGGCGACCCGGCCCGTCATGGCGACCCACTCCTCCGCCCGCGCCCTGCGCGACCACCACCGCAACCTCACCGACGACCAGATCCGCGCCATCGCCGCGACCGGCGGGGTGGTCTGCGTGAACTTCCTGCCCGCCTTCCTGTCGGACGATCCGGCCGAGTACACCGTGGACCGCCTGGTCGACCACATCGAGCACGTCGTGAGCGTCGGCGGGATCGACCACGTGGGGCTCGGCCCCGACTTCATCCGCGAGGTCATGCACGACGTCACCCCGCCCTGCTGCGAGGCGTTCGAGTTCAGCGGCCTGGACGTCATGGCGACGATTCCCGGGCTGTCCGGGCCCGCCGGATTGTCCTCGGTCACAGAGGCCCTGCTCAAACATGGCTTCGCGGACGAAGAGATCGTCAAAATCCTCGGAGACAATGTTCTGCGCTTGTTCCGAACCCAACTGGGAAGGCCCGCATGAACCTTGACCGGATGCTCGACGACCTGGAGGAGCTCGTCGTCTGTGAATCCTTCTCCGCCGACCACGGGGCGCTGGCCCGCAGCGCCTCGGTGCTCGCGGAGCAGGGATTCAGAAGGCTCGGCGCGCGCCCCGAGACGATCGTGATCGGCGGGGTCCCCCACCTGAGGTGGACCTTCGGCACGCCGCGCGTCCTGCTGGTCGGCCATCACGACACCGTCTGGCCGATGGGGACGCTGCGCGAGCACCCGTGGTCGATCGTGGACGGGATCGCCCGCGGACCCGGGGTGTTCGACATGAAGGCCGGGCTGGTGCAGATCTTCCACGCGCTGGCCGCCCTGCCCTCGCCCGAGGGGGTGTGCGTGCTGGTCACCGGGGACGAGGAGGTCGGCTCGACGACCTCGCGCGAGCTGATCGAGGAGTCGGCGCGGGGGTGCGCGGCGACGTTCGTCCTGGAGGCCAGCGCCGACGGCGGAGCGCTCAAGACGGCGCGCAAGGGCACCTCCGACTACCGGGTCACCGTGCACGGCAAGGCCGCCCACGCGGGGCTGGAGCCGTGGAAGGGGGTCAACGCCGGGGTCGAGCTGGCGCACCAGATCCTCACGCTCGCCGAGATGGGCGAGGGCGACACGACGGTGACGCCGACCGTGCTGTCCGGCGGGACCACGGTCAACACGGTGCCCGCGCTGGCGAGCGTGGCCGTGGACGTCAGGGTGCCGAGCCTCGCCGAGCAGGATCGGATCGACCGGCTGGTACGGGCGCTCGCCCCCCGGCTCCCGGGGGCCCGCCTGGAGGTGAGCGGGGGGCCCAACCGTCCTCCGCTCGAGGAGGCCTCCTCGGCGCGCCTGTTCGAACTGGCCTGCGGGATCGCCAAGGATCTGGGTATGGAACCGCTGCGGGGGGTGGCCGTCGGCGGCGCCTCCGACGGCAACTTCACCGCGGGGGTCGGCTGCCCGACGCTTGACGGGCTCGGGGCGGTCGGCGGCGGCGCGCACGCGCCGCACGAGCACGTGATCGTCGCGGAGATGCCCGCCCGGACCCGGCTGCTGGCCGGGCTGGTCGCCGCCGTGCTGGAAGAGTCCGCGGCGGAGGGGGCCGTGGCGGAGGAGACCGTGGTGAGCGGATCGGTGACGACGGGAGAGACCCACAGGTGACGTGTGCCTCCCGTGGTGACGCGCCCGCCGGAGCGGAACTCTCCGGCGCGGGCTCCGGCGAGCCCTCCGCGCGTCTTCCCACGGGAGCCACGGCCGGAGCCGCAACCGAGGTCACCGAGGACGTCTCGGACATGGCCGGTACGGTCGGGAACGCCGCCAGGGACGCCGTCCGGGACGCCGAACGCGTGGCCGGAGCCGCGGGGGTGCGCATCGCGGAGCTGTCCGGTATCGGTGACTTCGAAGGGGTGCGCCGGCTGTTCGACGACATCTGGCAGTCGGATCCGGGTAACGCGCCGATCAGTGTGGAGCTGATGCGGGCGCTGTCGCACGCGGGCAACTACGTGGCCGGCGCCTACGACGGGGAGCGGCTGGTGGGGGCGTCGGTGGCGTTCCTGGCCGCCCCGGTGGGCCGGGCCCTGCACTCCCACGTCACCGGCGCGGCCGCGGGCCGCGGGGCGGGGCTGGCGCTGAAGCTGCACCAGCGGGCCTGGGCGCTGGAGCGCGGCCTGGACCGCATCACCTGGACCTACGACCCGCTGGTACGGCGCAACGCGCATTTCAACCTGGTCAAGCTGGGGGCGCGCCCGGTGGAGTA
>NZ_JBFBCF010000044.1:0-64785 GCF_040683035.1 Streptosporangium sp. NPDC051022
GCCGGCTGGGACGGCCGGGCCCGGGCGGTGCTGACGGTGGCCGACACCGTCAAGCCCACCAGCGCCGCCGCGATCACCGAGCTGCGCGCCCTGGGACTGAGGCCGGTGCTGCTGACCGGCGACAACGAGACGGTGGCCCGGGCGGTGGCCGCCGAGGTCGGCATCGAGGAGGTCATCGCCGGGGTGCTGCCCGCCGACAAGGTCGAGGTGGTCAAACGGCTGCAGGAACAGGGCCGGACGGTGGCCATGGTCGGCGACGGCGTCAACGACGCCGCCGCCCTGGCCCAGGCCGATCTGGGGCTGGCGATGGGCACCGGCACCGACGCGGCGATCGAGGCGGCCGACCTGACCCTGGTCCGCGGTGATCTGCGGGTGGCGGCCGACGCGATCCGGTTGTCGCGCCGGACGCTGGCCACGATCAAGGGCAATCTGTTCTGGGCGTTCGCCTACAACGTGGCGGCGTTGCCGCTGGCCGCGCTCGGGCTGCTCAACCCGATGATCGCCGGGGCCGCGATGGCGTTCTCCTCGGTGTTCGTGGTCAGCAACAGCCTCAGACTCCGCCGCTTCAGGTGAAGACGACCGGCCGATCGGGCACGGTGTGGCCCGCCGCTTCGGTGGCGGGCCACACCGTTTCCGCCGTACCGGGGCGGCCGAAACGAGACATGTGAGGGTCGCCGCCGCCTGTGGGATGCTCCGGGATACGTTGGGGCGATGGACTCTGGTTTCGGCTACTTCGCAACGCACGACGCGGTGGGTCCCGGCGCGCTCGCTCAGCTGGTCGAGCAGCGGGGCCACAAGGCGCTGTTCTTCACCGAGCACACCCACATCCAGGCCGGGGAGACACCACCCGTTCCCCCCGACGGCGGCGTGCTGCCGCGCAAGTACTGGCACACCTATGACCCGCTCGTCGCGTGCACGGCCGCGGGCCTGGCCACGACCCGGCTGCGGGTGGGAACCGGGGTGTGCCTGGTCCCCCAGCACCATCCGATCAGCCTCGCCAAGACCGTGGCGAGCGTCGACGACCTCACCGGCGGACGCTTCGAGTTCGGCGTGGGAGCGGGCTGGAACGAGCCCGAGATCCGCAACCACGGGGTGGATCCGTCGCGCCGCTTCGCGGTGATGAAGGAGCACATCGAGGCGATGCAGCGGATCTGGACCCACGAGGAGGCCGAGTACCACGGCGAGTTCGTCTCCTTCGATCCGATCTGGTCGTGGCCGAAACCGGCCCAGCGCCCCCATCCCCCGGTGCTGATCGGCGGCACCGGTCCGCGGGTGCTCGACCGGGTGCTGGCGTACGGCGACGGCTGGCTGCCGAACTACGGTCCAGGCGTCCTGGAGCGGGCGCGGGAGCTGCGGCGCCGGGCCGAGGACGCCGGGAGATCGGTCGAGGTGGTGGTCCTGTCGGCCCCCGCGGACCCCGCGGTGCTGGAGGCGTGTGAGAAGGCCGGGGTGGCCCGCGTGATGGCCTGGCTGCCCTCGGCCGGGCTGGACCGCGTCGAGCGGGTCATGGACGCCTTCGAGGCGGCCCTGGCCGAGATGCGGGGAGAGTGACGGCCCACCCCCACGACGGTTCCCCGTTCCGCGGCGGGCCGATGTTCTACGGCGGGCCGGTCAGGACGCGCTCGAAGACGGCGTACACGTCCGGCTGCAGCAGGACGAACCGCACGTCCGTCACCCGGGTGGGCGTGGCGCGCACGGTGCCGATCGCGATCCGGGCGGCGTCGTCCACCGGCCAGCCGTAGATCCCGGCCGAGACCGCCGGGAACGCGACACTGGCCGCCTCCAGCTCGTCGGCGACCCGCAGCGACTCCCGGTAGCAGGAGGCCAGCAGCTCGGAGCGGTCCAGCGCCCTGGAGAAGACGGGCCCGACGGTGTGGATGACCCAGCGGGCCGGCAACTCCCCCGCCGTGGTCGCGACGGCCTGGCCGGTCGGCAGGCCGCGGCCGTAGTGCGAGGCCCGCAGTTTCCGGCACTCCGCGAGGATCGCGGGACCGCCGCGCCGGTGGATCGCCCCGTCGACGCCGCCGCCTCCCAGCAGTGACGAGTTGGCGGCGTTGACGACGGCGTCCACCTCCTGCCGGGTGATGTCCCCCTGGACCAGCGTGATCCTCATGCCTCCGCGCCCCTCCCCGGGCCCGTACGTCTCATGTCACGATAACCCGCCCCGGGCGGCTCCGGCCGAGGCCGGGAGAGCCCGGACACAACGGTGGCCTCGCCCCGGACTTTCCCGGGACGAGGCCGCCGAAAGATCGTTCGCCCGCCCGCCTGCCATGGGGCGGGGGCCGGTGCGGACCGACTACCGCAGACCGCGCCTGCCGTACAGGCTCACCGCCGCGATCACGCCCACCGCGGCGAGACCGATCTGGATGAGCAGTTCGATCCAGTCGATCCCCCTGGTGTCGGCGACGCCCAGCGCGCCGGCGATCGCGGTGCCGACGAGGGCTGCGACGATGCCGATCACGATGGTCAGCCAGATGGGGATGCTCTGCCGTCCGGGTACGACCAGCCTGCCCAGGGCACCAATGATCGCCCCGATGACAATGGCGGTGATGATGCCGGTGACTGCCATGGTCCACACTCCTTCTTGCTCGGCTGCCAGGCGTATGCCCCCGAAAGTGAAGGAAACACATAAACACGGCAATTTCCTGATAGAGGCCGTCCGGCCAGGCCGGGGGGAGCCTCGCCCGCGGCGAGCCCTCCGGCGTGGGACGGCACCGCCTTCCCGGAGACGTGGGTACAGCGCGGGCAATGACCGGCGGGCTTTAAGCGCGTTTCCAAGGATTTGGACGCCGTTTCTGATAACAGGTCAGTAGGACATCCTTGTCACGAGCGACATACGCCGCGTGATCTCGGGCACGCTGATCAGGGAAGACATGGAGCGGGAGGCGAGATGCACGGTGAGTACGACCCCACTCATGACCGGCCCCCCGGCACGGCCCGCCGGGGCCGGCGGCCGTACGACGAGCCGGCCGATCGGCCCTCCCTCTCCTCCTCCCCCACCACACCACCCGATCCGTCACCCTCCCCGGCCCCACCCGATCCGCCCCCGGACCCTCCCTACGGCACCGCCGAGGACCCCTTCTCGTACGGGTCGTGGATCGGCCTCGACGTCACCCCTGCCCGCACGTGCCCCCCGCGGCGTCCGCGGAGCCCGGCGCAGCGGTCGTGGCCGGAGCTTCCCCGCGACCGTCTCCTGCGGCCCGTGCTGATCGTCGGATTCCTCGCGGCGGCCGGAGTGGGCGTCTGGACCTCCGGGTGGACGCCGCTGTCCACGTCCGGCGGGCGGGCCGCGCTTCCGGCTCCGTCGCGGACGGACGAACGCGACGAGGCCCCCGCGGCGGCGAGCACGCCCATCGCCGATCCGGCGCCCTCGGCGCGGCCCGCTCCGGACCGGGCGTCGTCACCGGCCGAGCACGCCCGCCGGCGCCGCGCCGCCAAGGACCGCAAGGAGCACAAGGAACGCGGAGACCGACCGGCACACGAGGCACACGAGGCGCGGGACCACCAGAGGGACGAGCGCGTCGAGACGTCCCGGGCGCAGGGGAGTCCACGGGCCGCGCACGCCGGGCGGAGCCGCCCCGGCGGAGCGGACCGGCCGCGGACGCGGAGGCCGGAACGACCGGAAAGGGCGGAAAGAGCGGAACCTCAGCCCGCGGCGCCCCGCACCGAAGGCGGGAACAGACCGGACACCCGGCCGGAGGGAGACGACAGCCCCTCCCCCGGTTCCGGCACGGGCACCGGAAACGCCGACTCCCCCGTCTCTCCCGGCACGGGCGGCAGGACCGGCGCGGAGAGCACCCGCTCCTCGACCGCCACGGGCGGCGGCCAGACCGGCACCGGCTCCTCCGGCTTCGAGGACCGGCTCAGCTCCGCCTACGCCTGCCGTCACCTGCGGCCGGACGACTGGCGGTACGGCATCTGCGTCACCGCCTGGAACAACTACAAGCGCGGAACCGGCCTGCCGTGACCGCGCCGAAAGGGCCCCTGCCCGCCGGGGAGACGGCGCGGCGGGGTGTGGATGTCGAAGTGCAGGTGCCGCTGGGCCAGGATCGAATGGGGGACCGACTCCGGTGAGGTCAGGCCGAGCCGTTCGAAGACGCCGAAACGCGCCGAGATCGCGGTGAGGTGCCGGGGCCGCATCGGGGGATGCCAGACGCCGTAGACGCCGATTCCGCCACCACGGCGGCGGTACCAGCCGACGGTGGGGTGGGTGAGCACGGACATCCAGTGCTCCTCGCCGGTGAAACCGTCGACGCGTGAGTGCGGTGCGCCCGCTTCCTCCGCCTCACAGCGGGCGTCGCCCGCGGCCAGCCGCCAGCGCGCCGGGGCGCCGTCCCAGTCCGCCTCGATCTCGATCCGCGCGCGGCGCCAGGGCATTCCCCACACCCACCGGGGCACGACGGCCAGCGGATGGTCCAGGATCGTGCCGAAGAACCAGACCCCCTGGCGGCCTCCCACCGTGACGTAGGCCCGGTAGTTGATCTGGCCGCAGTCGATCGCCACCCTCGGGCAGAAACGGAAGTGGAAATCCCGGTCGCGGAAGGCGACCGCGGACACCAGCGCCGCGGGCCCGCCGTCGGCGAAGGCGAACTCGGTGGGCACGACGCCGGGCGGCAGCAGCCTGGCGAGGGCTCCGGCGGGGACGCGGTAGGTGACGATCGCGAAGTCGTCCAGCTCCGTCTGGGCGTGGTACCAGCGCGGACGCGGCCTCGGAGTACCGGTGAAGGTCATCAAAACTCCTCGAGCGTGGAGACGCCGCCTTCGGGAGAAGGAGGAAGCCAAGACAGCAGAGGATAGGGACATCCGGCCCGGCCCGGGGGGACGGCGCCCGCGCTGCACCGTATTCGGCGCCGTATTCGGCGCCGTCCGCCGTCATCCGCCGCCGTCCCGGCGGCCCCCGATGTCGTCCCGCGGCCCCCGGTGTCGCGCTCGGGCACCTCCGGGCGGGCCGGACGACAGGCTCCGGCGCTCCGGGCGGGCGGATGACAGCGCCGGGGAGACCTCCTAAAGTGGGCAACCCAGTTGTCGAACAGTGAACCAGGTCGCCGATCGTGCCCAGTGATCCTCCCGGCTTCGAGCTCCCGCTTCTCCTCCTCACGGGCTTCCGGGTCCTCATCGACGAGCTCCACGCCGAGCTCGCCTGCCAGGGGCACCCCGACCTACGGCCGATGCACGGCTTCGTCATGCAGGCGATCGGCCTGGACGGCACGACCGCCGTCGAACTGGGTCGGCGGCTGGGGATCTCCAAGCAGGCGGCGGGCAAGACGATCGCGGCCCTGGAGCGCCTGGGCTATGTGGAACGCGGTTACGACCCCCATGACGCCAGGCGCAAGGTCGTACGGCTCACCGAGCGCGGCGTCGACAGCCTGGTCCGGTCGGCACGCGTCTTCGACGACCTGCGCGCCCGCTGGGCGCGGGTCCTGGGTGAGGAGCGCCTGCGCGCGCTGGAGGCCGACCTGCGCCGGGTCACCCCGGCCGAGATCTTCCGGCTCGACGCGCCGGGCTGGTTCGGCGGCTGATCCCACCCCGGCGTCCCGGGCGCGCCTCCGACTCCGGCTCCGGTACGGCGGGTAGGGCGGGTAGGGCGGGTAGGGCGGGTACGGCCGAATCCTGCCCGGCCCACCCCGGGCGAAGAAACGGCCGATTTCACGAAACGGCCTTGAAATCCTCAGGCGTGCAGCGCCAGGGCGGCGACCGGCCGGCAGCGCATTCCCAGCCGCTCGTAGACGGCGATCGCGGCGTGGTTGTCGGTGTCGACCACCAGCGCGACCCGGCCGTGCACGGCGATCAGCGCGCCGAAGACGAACCGGCACACCCGCCCGCCGTACCCCTGGCCGCGTCTGCTCCGGGTGGTGGCCACCCCGGCGACGAACCCCACCCCCGGGCAGGACCAGGCGTCGGCCGCGGTGGCCACCAGGACCCCTCCGGACGAGCGCACCCCCGCCCAGCGGCGGATCCCCGGCAGGCCGGGAACCGCCCACGCGGACGGGGCGGCCTCGGCCAGCAGGGCGGTCACCTCCCCGTCGGCGTCACGCAGCCATCCGATCTCCTCCGCCTCCGTCCCGGCGACGGTCTCCTCGGGCTCGGGCGGCCGGACGGTGTCCATCCACTCGAACGGCCGCACCGGCCCCGCCCCGGTCATCCGCCCGGCCAGTTCCGCGATCAGCGCCCGATCGCCCTGCACGCGGTACGAGGGGCCCACCTCGGGCATCACCTGCCGCACCAGGGCTGCCACCTGGGCGGCGGGCCCGCACACCGCCAGCCGGTCGCGGCGGTTCAGGTCCGGGCTGGCGACCGCGACCGCCTCGCCCAGCGCCCACGCGCGCACCCCGCCCGGCATCCCCTGCGCCGCCCAGACGACCAGCGAGTCGTCCTGGCAGGCGGCGGTCACGTCATCGGCGGAGGTCAGCTCCATGCCGCTCTCACAGGATCGCGCCCGGGGTGTAGCGGGCCGCGGCCGGATGGCGGTCGGCGATCTCACCGATCCGCGCCACGACCGCCTCCACCTGGTCGGCAGCCGCCCCGGTGAACGAGATCCGCTCGTCCAGCAGCGCCCGCAACGCGGCCTGGTCCAGGGGGAAGCGCCCGTCGGCCGCCAGCCGCTCGACCAGCTCGTTGCCCGCGCCCCGCTCGCGCATCGCCAGCGCCGAGGCGACCGCGTACTCCTTGATCAGCTCGTGGGCGCTCTCCCTGCCCATGCCGGCCCGGACCGCGGCCATCAGCATCTTGGTCGTGGCCAGGAACGGAAGGTAGCGGTCCAGCTCGGCGGCGATGACCGCGGGGAAGGCGCCGAACTCCTCCAGCACCGTCAGCATCGTCTCGACCAGGCCGTCGAAGGCGAAGAAGGCGTCCGGCAGGGCCACCCGCCGGACCACGGAGCAGGACACGTCGCCCTCGTTCCACTGGTCTCCGGCCAGTTCGCCCGCCATGGAGGCGTATCCCCGCAGCACCACCGTCAGCCCGTTGACGCGCTCGCAGGAGCGGGTGTTCATCTTGTGCGGCATCGCCGAGGAGCCGACCTGTCCCTCGGCGAAGCCCTCGGTCACCAGCTCGTGACCGGCCATCAGCCGGATGGTCTTGGCCAGCGAGGAGGGGGCGGCGGCCAGCTGCACCAGCGCGGTGACCACCTCGTAGTCCAGCGAGCGGGGATAGACCTGGCCGACGCTGGTCAGCCGGTGCGCGAACCCCAGGTGCTCGGCGACCCGGTCCTCCAGCAGCGCCAGCTTCGCCCGGTCGCCGCCGAGCAGGTCCAGCATGTCCTGGGCGGTGCCGACGGGGCCCTTGATCCCGCGCAGCGGGTAGCGGGCGATGAGCTCCTCCAGCCGGGCGAAGGCCACCAGCAGCTCGTCGGCCGCCGACGCGAACCGCTTGCCCAGCGTGGTCGACTGCGCGGCCACGTTGTGCGAGCGTCCGGCCATCACCGTGCCGGAGTGCTCGGCCGCCAGCGCGCCGAGGCGCGCCAGCAGCGCCACGCACCGGTCGCGGACCAGGACGAGGCTGTCGCGGATCTGCAGCTGCTCGACGTTCTCGGTCAGGTCCCGCGACGTCATGCCCTTGTGCACGTGCTCGTGCCCGGCCAGCGCGTTGAACTCCTCGATGCGGGCCTTGACGTCGTGGCGGGTGACCCGCTCCCGCTCGGCGATGGAGGCCAGGTCGACCTGCTCGACGACCTTCTCGTAGTCGGCCACGGCCTCCTGCGGCACCGCGACCCCCAGCTGCGCCTGCGCGGCCAGAACCGCCAGCCACAGGCGGCGCTCGGCCACCACCTTGTATTCGGGAGACCACAGACGGGCCAGCTCCGCCGAGGCGTAGCGGGTGGCCAGGACATTGGGAACGCGGGGCTTGGCAGTCACGTTGCCTCAGTCTATTGCGACCGGCGGCCACGGCCCGCCCGGGGTACCCGATCTCGGAGCCCCTCCCACGGGCCCGCCGGACGGCGGGCCACATGACGACGGGCCACCGCCGGAGGGCGTGACTCGCGCTCTCCGGCGGTGGCCCGTCGTCGCCCGCCGCGCGCCGGACGGATCACCGCGGTTCATCCGGGGATCGTCCGGCGGATGGGGATCGTCCGGCGGATACGGCGTGACCGGTCTCCGGTCTCCGGGACGGGCTAGCTGACCGGTGCCAGCCGGTCGTCGTCCTGGGTCCTCGCCTCGGCCTCGTGCCTGCCCGCCTTGGGCTTGCGGCGGAAGCGCTCCTTGGTCCGCTCGAGCATCACGTACAGCGTCGGCACCAGCACCAGCGTCAGCAGCGTCGACGACAGCAGGCCGCCGATGACCACGATCGCCAGCGGCTGGGAGATGAACCCGCCGGAACCGGTCAGGCCCAGCGCCATCGGGATCAGCGCGAAGATGGTCGCGACCGCGGTCATCAGGATCGGCCGCAGCCTGCGGCGACCGCCCTCGATCACCGCCTCGACCACGCCCAGGCCCTGCTCGCGGTACTGGTTGATCAGGTCGATGAGCACGATGGCGTTGGTCACCACGATGCCGATCAGCATCAGCATGCCGATCAGGGCGGGCACGCCCAGCGGGGTGCCGGTGGCCAGCAGCAGCCCGATGGCGCCGGTCGCGGCGAACGGCACCGAGACCAGCAGCACCAGCGGCTGGGCGAAGCTGCGGAACGTCGCCACCATGATCATGAAGACGATCGCGATGGCCGCGAGCATCGCCAGGCCGAGCTGGCCGAACGCCTCGCCCTGGTCGGCGCTCACGCCGCCGATGGTGTAGGTCGCGCCCGCGGGCAGCGACAGCCCCTCCAGCTTGGTGGTCAGCGCCGTCGTGATCCTGCCCAGGTCGCTGGCGGTGGCCGTGCCCGAGACCGTCGCGCTGCGCTCGCCGTCGATCCGGGTCACCTGCGTCGGGCCGTCCACCTTGGCCACCTTGGCCACGTCCGACAGCTTGACCGTCCCGGTCGCGGTGGGCAGCTTCAGGTCGCCGATCGCCGCCACGTCGTCGGGGGCGTCGCCGCCGCGCAGGATCAGGTCGCTGGCCCGTCCGTCCAGGGTGACCTGGCCCAGCGGCGCGCCGCGGAACCGCTGCGCCACGAACTGCCCGATCTGCGCCTCGGTCAGCCCCTTGGCGGCCGCCTTCCTCCGGTCGACCTGGACCTCGACGCGCTTGGCGCTGGCCTCCAGGTTGGAGGAGACGTCCCGCAGGCCGTCCATGCCCGCCACCGCCTCGCGCACCGTCTCGGCCGCGCTGCGCAGCGTCGCGGTGTCCGGCGCCTGGACGATCACCTGGAGCTGGTTGGTCGAGCCGCCGCCGGGGCCTCCCTGGGAGCCGCCGACGGTGATCTCACCGGCGTCCGTCAGCGCCGCGACCCGCTTGCGCAGCGTGTCCTCCAGCGCGGGGGTGTCCACTCCCTCGGTCACCGTGATCGAGTAGGTGGCACGGTCCCCGCCGCCGCCGGTCGCGTTCATGAAACCGCCGCCGGAGCCCACGTTGACCTGGTAGGACTCCACGTCCTTGAGGGAGGCGAGCACCTGCTCGACCTGCTTGGCCGCCGCGTCCGTCGTGGCCAGGTCGGTGCCGGCAGGCATCTTCTGGGTCACGGAGACGGTGTTCTGCCCCGAGGAGTCGAGGAAGTTGGTCTCCAGCCGCCCGGCCAGGCCCATCGTCCCCACGAAGATCACTATGCCGACCAGGACCGTGATCAGCCGCCGCTTGGTCGCGAAGCGCAGCACCGGCAGGTAGATCCGCTGCAGCGGGCTGCGCAGTTCCTTGGCCTCGGCCTCCTCCCGCACCGCGCGGGCCTCCTCCGCGCTGAGCACGGGGGCCTTCAGGAACCAGTAGGCCAGCACCGGGATGATGGTGAGCGAGACCAGCAGCGACGCCAGCAGCGCGACCGTCACCGTGATCGCGAACGGCGCGAACAGCTGCCCCACCATCCCGCCGACCACCGCGATGGGCAGGAACACCGCCACGGTCGTCAGCGTCGAGGCCGTCACGGCGCCGCTCACCTCGCGCACACCCGCCAGTACGGCATGCCGCTTGGCCTCGCCGTACCCCAGGTGCCGCTTGATGTTCTCCAGGACCACGATCGAGTCGTCGACCACGCGGCCGACCGCGATGGTCAGCGCGCCCAGGGTCAGCATGTTCAGCGAGTAGTCGCCCAGCCACAGCGCGATCAGGGCGATGACCACCGACAGCGGGATCGACATCGCCGTCACCAGCGTGGAGCGCACCGACAGCAGGAAGATCAGGATGACCAGCACCGCGAAGGCCAGGCCCAGCAGGCCCTCGGTGGTCAGGTCCTCGATCGAGCGCTCGACGTACGGGGCCTGGTCGAAGACCACGGTGATCTCGGAGGCGGAGCCGACGGCCTTCTGCATCTCGGGCAGCTTCTCGCGCACCGCGTGGGAGATCGCCACCGCGTTGCCGTCGGGCGTCATGGTCACCGAGACGCCCAGGCTCGGCTTGCCGTTGGTGCGCGTCAGCGAGGTGGCGTCCGCGAGCGACCGCTCGACCTCGGCGACGTCACCGAGCTTGACCGGCTTGGGGGCCGGGGGCGGTGCCTGCGGCCGGGCCGCCTGGGCGCCCTGCATGCCCTGCGCCGCCATGGCGGTACGGCCCTGCGCCGCCTGCTGCTGGGCCTGCTGCGGCGCCTGCGCCGGGGCGGCGGCGGGCGGCAGGTACAGGTTCCTGAGATCCTCGATCGAGCCGATCCGGCTGCCGACCTGGACCGTCAGGGAGGTCTTGTCCTCGGTCAGGCTGCCGGCCGGGATGGGCTGGCCGTTGGCGCGCAGCGCGTCGGCCACCGCCGTCGGCGCCAGGCCCTTCTTGGCGAGCTTCTTGGCGTCCGGGGTGATGACCACGGTCTCGTCCCGCGTGCCGGTCACGGCGGCCTCGCGCACGCCGTCGATGCCCTGCAGCTCCGGCACCATGATCCGCTGGAGCTTGTCGGCCATGGCCCGCTCGTCGCCGCCCGCGTCGACCGCCAGCACCAGCACCGGGATGTCGTCGGTGCTGCCCGCCAGGACCTGCGGATCCACCCCGTCGGGCAGCTGGCCGCCGATCCGCGCCACGGCCTGCTGCATCTTGCTCACCGAGGCGTCGATGTCCGTGCCGTACTCGAAGGACACCTGGACCTGCGACATCCCCTCACGGGAGGTGGAGGTCACCTCGGTGACCCCCTCGATGCCCTGGAAGCTGTCCTCGATCGGCTTGGTGACCTGTTCCTCGACGATCTCCGGAGAGGCCCCCAGGTAGGGGGCGATCACGAAGGCTCCCGGGAACGAAAGCGAGGGCAGCAACTGTTGTTTGAGCGAGGGGATCGCGAAGGCGCCGAACGCGCTCAACACGACCGCAATCATCACGACGAGGCTGCGGTTGGCAAGACTCAACCTGGCCAGGGCGGTCATGGGGGCGGACTCCTAAGGGGATGTCACAATAAGTTCCCCTCAGACTAACACTTCGCCTTATACGAATATTTAACGCCGCTTTGCAATCCTGATAACCTTCTCAGGAAGCGAGAGGTGAGTGTGGACGACGAACGCGACCAGCTGATCGGCCGGATCGGTGAGATGCAGCGGAATCTTGGACGATTCCTCGCCCAGCAACGTCCCTCGTCTCCCCTCTTCGACTCCAACCTCACGATGCGCCAGCTCAAGGTGGTGGTGATCCTGTCCTACCAGGACTCCGCCTCGGGCCAGGACCTCGCCCACCACCTCGGGGTCGGCCTCGGCACCGTCACCGGCATCGTCGACCGCCTCGTCGGTCACGGCCTGGTCAGCCGCCGCGAGGACCCCAACGACCGCCGCGTCCGCCGCGTCGAGCTCACCTCCGCCGGACGCGCCCTCATCGACCAGATCACCGACGCGGGCCTGAACGACTTCCGGCGCCTGCTCGACTGCCTCGACACCCCGACCCTGCGCGACCTGCTCGGGGTGATGCGGAAGATCGAGGCCGCGACCACCGCCCTCCACCCGCGAGCTACCACGGAGAACAGCGCCCCCCGAAAGGTGGGATGATAGGTTTTCTCGGCATGTCGTCCACATACCTCGACAGCCTCTTCGCCCTCACCGGTCGCGTCGCGCTCGTCACCGGCGGCAGCTCCGGCATCGGGTACGCCATCGCCGAAGCCCTCGGCCGCGCGGGCGCGAGCGTCGTCATCGTCGCCCGCCGCGAACCCGAACTGGCCCGGGCCGTCCAGGGGCTCCGCTCCCACGGCGTCCGCGCCGCCTCCGTCAGCGCCGACCTCGGCGACCGCGCCGACGTCACCCGCGTCTGCGAGGAGGCTCCCACCTTCTTCGGCGACGTCGACATCCTCGTCAACGACGCCGCCAACAACATCCGCCTGCCCATGGAGCGGCTCACATCCGACGACTACGAGCGGACCATGGCCGTCAACATCACCGCCCCCTACCTCCTCGGTCAGCACTTCGGCCCCCGCATGGCCGAGCGCGGCTGGGGCCGCATCATCAACATCGGCTCCCAGCAGTCCATCAGCGCCTTCGGCGACAGCGGCGCCTACGGCGTCTCCAAGGCCGCCATCGCCGGGCTGAGCCGCTCCCAGGCCGAGGCCTGGTCGGCCCGGGGCGTCTGCAGCAACACCGTCGTCCCCGGCTTCGTGCTGACCCCCCTCACCGAACCGGCCCAGGCCGTCCCCGGCCGCGTCGAGGCCCTCGCCGCCCGCTCCATGACCGGCCGCAACGGCGTCCCCGAGGACTTCGCGGGCGTCGCCGTACTGCTCGCGAGCCAGGCCTGCGCCTATCTCACCGGCCAGACCGTCTGCGTGGACGGAGGCTTCTCCGTCCACTGAGGAGTCCACTGTGGGCGCCCGTGGTTGAATACGCCCCGAGAGCGGAGATCCGGGGGCGCCATGAACGGCACGACGACCACCCAGCGGGCCGTCGACGCCCGCAGAGCCGTGTCCTTCTTCTTCGTGCTGCTGGGCACCGTCTCCGGCGCCTGGGCCGCCCGGATCCCGGCCGTCAAGAACGATCTCCATCTCGGCAACGGGCAGCTCGCCTACGGCCTGCTCGCCCTCACCACCGGGCTCGTCGTCGGCATGCGCTTCGCCGGGCGCCTCACCGACCGTCTCGGCAGCGCCCGCGTCATCGCCCCGGCCGCCGTCGCCACCTGCCTGGCCGTCATCCCGCCCGGCTACGCCCCCACCCTCCCCCTCCTCGTCGTCTCCCTCTTCCTGTACGGCCTCGTCAACGCCTCGCTCGACGTCTCCATGAACGCCCACGGCGTCGAGGTCGAACGGGCCCACGGCCGCCCCCTCATGTCCTCCTTCCACGGCATGTACAGCGTCGGTGGCCTGATCGGCGCGGGCGTCGGCGGCCTGTTCGCCTGGCTCGGCCTCGGCGCGGGGATCACCCTGGCAGCCACCGGCCTTCCCCTGGCCCTGGCCTCCCCGTGGGTCGCGCGCCGCCTCCTGCCCGGCGCTCCGCCCGCCGGGCGGCCCCACCGCGGGACCACCCGTGCCCGCTGGTCCGGATGGATCGTCCTGATCGGCGTCGTCGCCTTCGCCGGGCTCGTCGGCGAGGGGGCGGCCGTCGACTGGACGGCCGTCTATCTCTTCGAGGACCTCGGCGCCTCGCAGGGCGTCGCCGCCGCCGGTTTCGCCGCCTTCTCGATCGCCATGACCGTCGGCCGCTTCGCCGGAGACCGCCTGGCCCTGCTCCTGGGTCCCGTCCGCCTGGTCCGCCACTCCGGGCTCCTGGCCGCCGCGGGACTGGGCGCGGCGCTGCTCGCCGGCCGGGTTCCCGTCGCCGTCGCCGGCTTCGCCCTGTTCGGCCTCGGCCTGGCCGCCATCGTTCCCCAGGTCTTCTCCGCAGCGGGCAACCACGACCCGGCCCGCTCGGGAGAGGCCATCGCCCAGGTGGCCACCATCGGCTACGCCGGTCTCGTCGCCGGGCCCGCCATCATCGGCGGTGCCGCCGAGCTCGTCGGCCTGCCCGCAGCCCTGGGCATCCCCGTCCTCCTGGCCGCGTTCATGGCCGCCGCGGCCGCCGCCCTGCGCCCCGCCCGGTGAGCACCCCGGGATCGCCGGAGCCCGGGCGGTCGGCCGGCGGGCGCGAAGCCGACCGGCACGGACGGGCGCCGTGTCCGTGGACGCGACCGGCCCGGACGCCGTTTCGCTGAGCGGGACGTTTCCATGGGCAAGACCCCTCCGCCCGGCCGATCATCACGGCATGGCCGAAGCTCCCCCGCCTGACGGGAGGGGAGAGCGACACCCGAGGAGATCCCATGCCACGCGTTCTGCTGATCCTGCTGGTCTGCGGCACCCTCGCGGCGGCGGTACCGCCGCTGTGGCGCCTGCTCGCCCGGACCGCCAACACCCAGGTCCACCGGATCAATCAGTGAGCACTCCGGACGGACTGGCCGGACTCGACCGCCACCGCCGCGACCAGGTCGCGGCGGCCTGGCGGCACGTCACCGCGGCCCGGCTGCGAGAACTGCTCTGCGGCCTGGTGGACATCCCCAGCCCGACCGGCGGCGAACGCCCCCTCGCCGAGCACATCAGGGACACCCTCACGGCCACCGGCGTCACGGCGGCGACGCAGCCGCTCGACGACCGGCAGGCCAACGTGTGGGGACGGCTGCGCGGCGACGGCAGCGGCCCCGACCTCATGTTGTACGCGCCGATCGACACGCTGACCACCGGCCGCGAGGACGAGGACGTCCCGTGGATCGGTCCCGAACTCCGCCCCGACATGCGGCCGTCCGCCCGCGTCCAGGGCGACCTGGTGATCGGGCTCGGCGCCGGCAACCCGAAGGGCCACGCCGCCTGCGTGCTGATGGCCGCCGAGGCCGTCCACCGCGCCGGGCTGCCGCTGACCGGGGACCTGCTGGTCGCCTTCGGGGCCGGCGGCATGCCCACCAACGCGCCGCCCGGCGGGGAGCGGCGCAACATCGGGCAGGGCGTCGGGTGTTCGTTCCTCCTCGAACAGGGGATCTGGGCGGACTTCGCGGTGATCGCCAAGCCCGGCTGGACGGTCTCCCGGGAGGAGGTGGGGCTGGCCTGGTTCGAGGTCACCGTCCACGGTGTCCACACCTATGTCGGCTCACGGCACCGCCTGCCGTACGAGAACGCGATCGCCCGGGCAGGTGAGGTCGCCGTGCGGCTTGAGGAGTGGTTCGCCGAGTACGCCGACCGGCACACCGGCGAGACGGTCGCCCCCCAGGGCATCGTCGCCGCCGTGGAGGGCGGCTGGCCGCGCATGGCGGCCGTCACCCCGGCGGCGTGCAGGCTGCTCGTGGACCTGCGCCTGAGCCCGCGCACGACTCCCATGGAGGCCAAACGGGAGTTCGGCGCCGCGATCGAGAGGATCCGCGCGGAACTGCCCGGTACCGCGGTGACGTTCGAGATGGTGCTCGCCATCCCCGGCACAGCCTCCGACCCGCGGAGCTGGGTGGTCCGCAGTGCCACGGCCGCCTGGGAGGCCCTGGAGGGGCGCCCGCACGAGGTGATCCGCGGCAACAGCGGCGCCACCGACGCCAACATCCTGCGGAGCCGGGGAATCCCGACCGTGCGGATCGGCATGCCCAAGGTCACCGACGCGCCGTTCGAGATCGACTTCTCCATGGGGATGAACACCGCCGACGTCCGGGAGATGGAACGGCTCACCCGCCACCTGATCCGCACCGCCGTCACCACGGTCACCCGGTCCCGGTCGGAGGTGGGGATATGACCGCCGGGAGCGGCGGGCGCCCCGGCGGGCGTCCGTGCCCGCGGGCCGGATCAGGTGTGAGGACCGGCTCCGGAGGCCTGGTGTTCTTCCGTGGAACGCACCAAACTCTTCACAGGTCTCCGAACCATCTGGGAGGTCCCTGTCATGACAGTGCTCTCGTCCGCCCGTCCTGAGTCGACGACGTCCGCCGCTCCGGCGGGAACCGGCAACGCCGAGGCGATGAACTCCGTCCTGGGCAAGGCGCGTCTGATCATCGAGGCCTTCACCGCGGAGGACGACGCCCTCTCGCTCGCGGAGCTCGTCCGGCGCACCGGGGTGGCGAAGGCCAGCGTGCACCGGCTCGCCCAGGAACTGCTCGGCTGGGGGGTGCTGGAGCGGGCCGGGAACCGCTACCGCCTCGGCCTGCGGCTCTTCGAGATCGGCCAGCGGGTGCCCCGGCAGCGGATCCTGCGTGAGGCGGCCCTGCCCTACATGGAGGACCTGCTGCTGGCCACGCAGGAGACGGTCCACTTCGCCATCCACGACGGCCTCGAGGTGCTGTACGTCGAAAAGCTCATGGTGCACCGGGGGGTGAGCAAGCAGTCCCGGGTCGCCGGGCGGCTTCCCCTGTTCTGCACCGCCACCGGGAAGGTGATCCTCGCCTTCTCGGCCCCGGCGCTCTTCCACGAGGTCCTCAGGCGCGGCCTCACCCCCCTGACCCACCGGACGGTCACCCAGCCCGGACTGCTCCGGGCCCAGCTCGACAGGATCCGGGCCGAAAGCCTCGCGGTCGAGGTCGAGGAGACCAGGCTCGGCTACACGAGCGTGGCCGTACCCGTCTTCGGGGACACCGGCGCGCTGGCCGGCGCGCTGTCGATCACGGCGCCCACCTTCCGGCTGAACCACGCGAACCACGGCCGGTTCACGGTCGCGCTGCGCACCGCGGCGCTCGGCGTCTCCCGCGCGCTCCAGGCGACGGGCTGACCGCCCGCCGCCCGGGCCCGTTCCTCACCCGGACGCCGGGTGCTTGGCGAGGAAGGCGAGGCTCAGCTCGTTGTACCGCGCGGCCTGCTCGTGCTGGGGCCAGTGGCCGCACTCGTCGAACAGCACCAGCTCCGAACCCGCGACGGCCTCGTGCATCGCGGCCGCCTCCGGGACCTCGCCGAACGGGTTGTCACGGCCCCACACGATCAGGGTGGGCGCGGTGATCCGGGCGAGCTCCTCCGGGCGAAGGATGTTGCGCAGCCGGACCTCCATGTCCTGCAGGCACAGCAGGTTGTCGATGTTGGCGACGAAGTCGGGCCGGTGGTAGATGGCGTGCCTGATCGCGACCAGTTCCTCGGTCGCGTCCTCGGCGTCGGCCATCAGCAGCCGCATCCGCGCCCGGGTCAGCTCGGCGTCGTCCCTGGCGACCGCCTGCCGGGTGGAGGTGCGGATGCGCTCCATGACCCGCGGGTTGGCCACGGTTCCCCCGGCGCAGAGCAGTTGGAGGGAGGCGACCCGCTCCGGCGCGTCGATCGCCGTACGGGCGCCGACCCATCCGCCGAGCGACTCCCCGACGATGTGGGCGGCCTCGATTCCCACGGCGTCCATGTAGGCGAGCAGGTGATCGCGGTAGCGGGGGATCTCATAGGGAAAGTCCGGCTTGCCGGTGTATCCGTGACCGAGCATGTCGACGGCGTGACAGGCGTACCGCCCGGCGTGATCGCCGATGTTGCGGGCGAAGGCCTCCAGGTGGCCGCTGGTGCCGTGGAGAAAGATCACCGGTTCGCCGGTACCCGCCCGGAGGGAGCGGGTCGGCACCCCTCCGGCGTCGACGGTGGTGACCTGGAAGTCGAGGCCGGCCAGTTCGGTCCAGACGGTGTGAACGAGGGCGGTGGAGGTCATGGGGTGCTCCAGTGGTCGAGGGGCCGGGCGGTTCCCGGCGTTCGGCGGTTCCGGTTGACGTGGTGCGCCCGGGTGCCGTTCCGGGCGGGCGCCTTCCGCGGCGCGCGGGCCGGGGCAGGCGCCGCGGGGAGGATCAGCGGCTCGCCCGTGGGGACTCTCCCCGGACGGGCCGGGACGGCGGGGCTCTCCCGGACGGGCCGGGTCACGCGGGGCCCTTCCGGGACGGGCCGGGTCACGGGTGGCCGGCGGAGCGGAGGAACCCGTCGACGACCGCGTGGTAGGCGGCGGGCCTCTCCTCCTGCAGGTGGTGGGAGACGTGGTCCATGACGTGCAGGTTTCCGCGCCTGACCATCCGCGACAGCATGAGCGGGTAGTCCGGGGTGAGAAAGGCGTCCTCGCGTCCCCACACGAAGAGCACCGGCGCCTCGATCCGCCCGAGCTCGTCGGTGAGGTCCTGCCAGTCGCCGCGCGGTGAGTCCGACATCGCGGCGAGCTCCCGCTCTCCCGGGTCGAGGCTCTGCCGCCATCGCATGTCGACGGTCTCCTCGGGCAGGCGGCCGGCGTCGTACCACTCCAGCCGGGTGATCAGGTTTCGCATCTTCTCGCGGGTGGGCCCTTCGCCGCCGTAGTAGACGTCGCGGGCGGAGCGGCCGCGGTGGCCGCGTTCGGGCAGGGGCGCGAGCGGCCCGTAGAAGACCGGCATGCTGCCGGTCACCACGAGGGAGCGGACGCGGTCGGGATACCGGGCCGCCAGGCACAGCGCGATGGTGCCGCCCCAGGAGTTGCAGATGAAGTCGGCTCGTTCCACGCCGAGGGTGTCCATGAGCGCGACGGTCTTGGCGGCGTGGAAGTCCCACATCGGCCCGCTGATACGGCATTTGCTGGATCTGCCGTACTGGAGGATGTCCACGATCAGGCAGTGCCGGTCGGCGGAGAAGTACGGCGCGACGGGGCCGAAGTCGCTCCAGCCGGTGCACCCGGGGCCGCCGCCGTGCAGGAAGATCGTGTCAGGGCCCTCGCCGAGCTCGTGGAAGTGGTACGTGACATCGCCGACGTCGGCGAACCGGCTCTCGGGCGCGGCGCCGGCCGGGGCCGAGGGGAGCCGGGCGGGCACGGTGGTCATCGGTGGTCTCCTGGGGTCGCGGCGGAGGCGGGATCGAGTACGGCCACGCCCATCCCGGTGAGCCACTCGGGCATGGGCGCGTAGACCAGCGGGGTGCCCGGCGTGAAACCGAGGGCGGCCGCCATCACCAGCCAGGTGCGCAGCTCCTGGCCGCCGTTCCCGGCCGCGGACTCCACCTCGGCGGTCGTCATCGACGCGTAGCGGCGCAGGCGGCCGTGCTCGAGGTCGTCGAGGAACGCCCGGTCGAACTCGGGGGAGATCGTCGGGCGGGCGGCCACGATGATCTCCCGGCGCCGCCTGTCGTAACGCTCCCACTCGCCCCGCCCGTTGATCCAGGCGTCCACGAGGAAGGCCTCGTCGTCGCCCTGGGGATCCGTCCAGTCGCTCGGCCAGGGAAGCCGGTGGGACAGCCCACCCGAGGCGATCACGACCACGCGCCGGTCCCCCGCGATCCGCCCGACGGCCGCGGCGAGGTTCTCGCCGAGCCGGACGCAGCGCGCCAGCGTGGGCAGCGGCCTGGCGAAGACGTTGACGACCAGCGGCACCACCGGCACGTCCAGCCCGTCGAGCAGGTACTGGATCGCGTGTGACTGCCCGTGATCGATCTGCAGCCGGGCCGAGATCGCCACCTCGGTGCCGGCCTCGACGAGGTCGGCCGCCAGGGCCTGCGCGAACGCGGGATCCGTCCGCTGCGGGCCCTTGGGCGTCCCCGCCTCGCCGGCGGCGACGACCTCGCCGACGCCCACGGTGAAGGCGGGGATCAGGTCGAGCCAGAACCCGCGGAAGTGGTTCGACCCGACGATCACCACCGTGTCCGGGCGTGCCTCCGCGACGCGCCGCCGGGCGGTGCCCAGGGCGGCGCGGAAGGCCTCGGCGCGGTCGGTGTGCACGACCTGGTCCCAGTGGGTGTTCATCAGGGTTGAGTGGGACGCCCCCACCCCGAGCACGATGTCGGACATCGGGTTGTCTGGCTCCGTTCCTTGTGGGACCGCGGCTCAGTCCGCGGTGGCGTCGGCGGGCTCGATGCCCTGGGCGCGCAGCCGCTCCAGCCGTTCCTCGGTGGTGTCCTCGGCGAGCTTGCGCCACTGCAGGAGCGAGTCGTCGGGACGGTAGAGCTTCTCCGGCGGCGCGTCGGTGACCTCGACCATCCACTTGTCCTGTCCGGAGAACTGACCGTGGAAGAGCCACCGCACCGCGCCGAGGTACTTGGCGTAGAACGGCAGCGTCCTGACGCCTTTCTCGAAGGCGGCCATCATGCCGACGTACAGGTGGTTGCCGGCGTCCACCGGCACGTAGAACTCGTAGTGGATGAAGGTCGGATACGCGATCCGCAGAACGCCCGGCATGCTGACGGAGGCGAAGCCGGGGAACTCCTGGGCCGCGATCGTCGGGTTGACCGCGCGGTGCGAGGCGGTGTTGCCGATGTTCTCGACCTTCTTCGGGGGACGGGCCTTGTACCAGGCCGTTCCCGACCACCTGCCGAGCCCCGGGAAGTCCGCCTCCCAGTGCTGCTCCCGCTGCACCCGGTAGATCCAGCGGCCACGCTTGACGATCTTGGTGGTGTTCCAGACCGGCATCGGCTTGAACAGCCGCCACAGCGCCGTGCGGTGGAGGTACTTGGCGTGCCCCTCGTCGTAGCCGTTCTCGCAGGCGAAGCGCCAGTTGCCGGTGCGCGCCTGGATCCGCTGGCCCACGACCGCCGGGTTGCCGACCAGTTCCTCGGGCAGTTGCTCGTCGATCGGGTGCGGTTCCTCGCCGTCGCCGACGTACACCCAGACCAGGCCGAGGCGCTCCTCGACGTCGTAGGTCGGCTGGGTGACCTTGCCGCAGATCGGGGAGAGCGGCCCGTCGGTGATCGCGGCCTTGAGCTCACCTGTCTCCAGGTCGAAGGTCCAGCCGTGGTAGACGCACGAGACCGTACCGGGGAACTGCTTGTCGCCGAGGCTCAGCGGCACCCCCCGGTGGGGGCACCGGTCCTTCATGCCGTAGATCCTGCCCCTGTCGCGGATGACGAACAGGCGCTCGCCGAGCAGGGTGACGGCACGGGGTCTCTCTCCGACCTGTGAGGAGAAGCAGACGGGGTACCAGTACCCCCGGAAGCCCGCCTCGGCGGCCCGGTAGTGCGGCCAGCTCGACCAGTCCTGGCGGCCCGGCAACCTGCCCGCGCGGTGTCTCCGGACCGGCCCGTCCGCGGTGGACCTCGTCTGGGCGGGCACGGGCTGGGAGTTCACGGTCTCGGTCATGTCTCTGCTCCACGGGTCCTCACGGCGGCGTCTCCGGCGTCTCCGGCCGCGATCGGGATCGCCGTAGCCGGTGCCGAGAGCAGACCATCCGGCCGCGGGCGTGAACAAGGAGTCCGGTTCGGCCAGCGGAACGCGGCGGCCCGCGGCGCGGACAGCGGAGGAATTTCGCCGGCGGTTCCGGTGAGCGGTCCCGGCGGGAGGACCGCGCGGGGTGTCCGTTCCTACATTCGACGGCGAAGCGCACCGCCCAACCCCCAGGAGGCCCGTGGTGACCACGTCCGAGACCGTGTCGGCCGTGTCGGCCGACGTCCTTATCGTCGGTGCCGGACCGGCAGGCCTGTACGGCGCCTACTGCGCCGGTTTCCGCGGCCTCGCCACCGTCGTCGTCGACGTCCTGCCGCAGGCCGGCGGCCAGGTGACGGCCCTGTATCCGGAGAAGGAGATCCGCGACGTCGCCGCGATCCCCGCGATCAGGGGCCGCGACTTCGTCTCCGCCCTCGTGGAGCAGGCGTCGGCCTTCGCCCCGGCGTACCTTCTGGGCCGGCAGGCGGTGACGCTCGAGCACCGCGGCGGCGAGCCCGTCGTGACGCTGGACGACGGCACGGTCGTCCACGCCCGCGCCGTCGTGCTGACCTCCGGCATCGGCACCCCGACCCCGCGTCCCCTGGAATGCGGCCAGGAGTGGCTCGGCACGGCCCTGTCGTACTTCGTGACGGACCCCGGGGTGCACGCCGATCGGGACGTGGTCATCGTGGGCGGCGGCGACAGCGCCCTGGACTGGGCGGACGCGCTCGATCCGATCGCCCGGTCCGTCACCCTCGTGCACCGCCGGGCCGCCTTCCGCGGGCACGCGGGCACCCTTGCGCGCGTCCGGGCCGGGCGGACCCGGATCCACACCGACACCCGCGTGGTCGCGTTCGCCGGAGACCCGGCCGCCGGCCGCCTCGCGAAGGTGACGCTGCGGTCGGGATCCGGTGACGAGACGGTGGTCGCGGCCGACCACGTGATCGCCGCGCTCGGCTTCGTCAGCGACCTGGGCCCGCTGCGGGACTGGGGCCTCGAACTCCGGGCGAGGTCGGTCGCCGTCGACCGGTCGATGCGGACCAACCTGCCCCGCGTGTACGCCGCCGGCGACCTCGCCGGCTACGAGGGCAAGGTGAAGCTGATGTCCGTCGGTTTCGGTGAGGTCGCCACCGCCGTGAACCACGTGGCCGTCGACCTCGATCCCGGGCTCAGCCTGTTCCCCGGCCATTCCACCGACGGCCCCTGACCCCCGCCCTCGCGGGCACCCCCCCACCCCGGAAAGGACAACCATGGGTTACGTGATCGGCGCCGGCTGCATCGACGTCCTCGACCGCTCCTGCGTCGAGGTCTGCCCCGTCGACTGCATCTACGTCGGCGAACGGAAGAGCTACATCAACGTCAACGAGTGCATCGACTGCGGCGCCTGCGAGGTCGAGTGCCCCGTCTCGGCGATCGTCGTGGACCGTGTCGCCCGCAGGGACGAGACGTTGAACGCCCACCTGGAGGACTCCCTCGTTTTCTTCGGGCAGCCGCTGCCGGGCCGTGACCGGCCCCTCGGCGACCCGGGCGGCGCGGGGAGGATCGGCGAGGTGGGCGCCGACACCGCCCTGGTCGCCGCTCACCCCGCCTCGTGACGGGGGCGGACGCCCCCTGAGGCCTCATGACGGCGGCGCCCCCTTTGAGGGAGGGCGCCGCCGGTGTGAGGAAGGCTCTCGGATCCGAGACAGGGGTCACAGCAGCAGCCGGTCGAGCAGTTCCGCGCGCGTGTGCACGCCGAGTTTCGCGTAGATCGACTTGAGATGGTGCTTGACCGTGTGCTGGCTGATGAACAGATCGGCTGCGATCTCGCCGTCCCGGCGGCCGGTGAGCGCACGCGTGGCGATCTCGATCTCGCGCGGGGTGAGCAGCGCCAGGCGGGTCGGCGAGATCGCGCGCGACGCCTCGTTCCGCGCGGCGATGACCGACATGATCACGTCCGGCTGGCTCGGCAGCCGCTGTGAGGTGATCGTGAGCCGCAGTCCGGCCCCCTGGCCGCCGTCGGAACTCCAGGAGGCCACCGCTCCCTCGTCGTCGCAGTCGAGCAGCCGTTCGACCTCCGGGCGGGCCTCCCCGAGCCGGTCGAACAGGGCGGCCGCGGGCGCGTTGAGGTGACGCCGCGCCAGCCCCAGGTCGGTCAGCACCACCGGGGTGCCGCACCGGTCCAGCGCCTCGGCCAGCTGGGTGCGCTCGCGCTCGACCGAGCCGCGCTCACGTACCGCGGACACGGCGATGCCGAGCACCGTGGCCGCCATGTGGGCCGCGACGCGGTCCTCCTCGGTGAACTCCGGCTGGCCGTCCCGCCGGGCCAGGTTCAGCGTGCCGGCCACCTCGTCGCCGACGACGAACGGGGCGCACAGTACCCGCGCCATGGCGTGGGGGGCGAACACGTCGTTCACGACCGGGAGTCTCAGCCACTCCTCCCGCGGCATCAGTGAGTCGCTGTCACAGACCCTGCGCTCGCGCAGGGCGTTCTGGACGACGGGATCTCGGTCGCGGCCGTGACGTTCGTAACTGCGCACGTAGTAGTTGCCCAGGCCCCGCACCTCCGCGGCGGCGGGGCGCCCGGTGGCGTGATCGTGCACGTAGACGCCGGCGGCGAAGGAGGCGAGGCGGCTCGGCGCCTCGTCGAGGAAGCGGTTCAGCAGTCGTTCGACGGAGGGTGAGGTGACCAGTTCGGCGACGATCGTGGGCGGCAACGACCGGACCGGATCAATGAGGGGATTCCCCATGACGTGCTCCACTCTGGATGCGCTCGGCCGGGCAGTCCCGCACCGAGGCGTCCGCCCAGACTAGCTCCGCCCCCACCCTCCAGGAAGACGGCGCCGGACGCCAACCGCCGGGTCCGCTGAGCGGACCCGGCGCAGGTCGGACCGGTGGCGGTACCCGGGCGGGGCGTCGTTCGCGTCGGCCGGTTCCCGCCTGATGACGGCTCCGAAGCGCCGGCGGCCCACCCGCTTGCGCGAGCGGGCGGGCCGCCGGCCGGCACGGAGCCGTCATCCGGTCAGGCGTCCGCGGACGAAGAGCAACGGTTCACGACTCGGATCGGAGGCCAGCGAGACCACGCGCCCGATCAGCATCCAGTGCGAGTTGTTGCGCAGCGTCCCGGCGAGCTCGCACTCGAACCGCGCCGTGGTCCCGGTCAGCAGCGGAGCCCCGACCGCGCCGGGGACGTGGTCCACGTGCGCGAACTTGTCGGGATCCTTCGAGGCGAACAACCGGGCCGTGGACGCCTGGTCGGAGGCGAGCACGTTCACCGCGAACACTCCGGACCGTTCGATCGCCGACCACGTGCGAGACGTCGCCGCCAGGCAGACCAGCACCTGGGGCGGTTCCAGGGTGAGGGAGGTGAAGGCGTTGACGGTGCTGCCGTACGGCTTCCCGTCCGCGGCCGTGGTGACGACCACGACCCCGGTGGGGAACTGGGCGCACGCCGACCGGAAGGCGTCGGGGGCGGGCATCGGCATCGGCGTCGGCTCCAGGAACGGCTCACACGAGGTGGTCGGGGTCATGACGCCGTGCGCAGTGCCGGTGCCTGGCCCGGATCGAGCCCCATCGAGATCAGACCGGCCATCTCCGCGCACGCCAGCGCGTTGGGCGGCATGATCGGACCGGTCATGGCGTCACGCAGCATCAGCTCGTAGCCCCGCGCACGCATCAGCGAGCTGAGCCCACCGGCGGTGGTGCCGAGCGTGGAGATCGTGTGGATCACCGTGCCGACCATCAGCTTCGCCCGCAGGAACGCGGCGCAGGTCTGCAGGCTCGGCCCGCTGTTCTCGTCGGCCTCCCACGCCGCGTGGTACATCATCAGCCGGGCCGCCTCGACCTGGGCGGCGATGTGTCCCATCGCGCTGCTGATCGTCGGGTGGTAACCCATCGGCTGGGCATGGCCCTTGGCCGTACGGGTCCCCAGGGCGCCCTGCAGCCACTCCGCCATCCCCTCGGCGACGCCCAGGTAGCAGCCCGTGTATCCGCCCCAGGCGATGTGCGCCTGAGCCACGATCCAGTTGCCCAGGAAGTCGTCGAACTCGCACAGGATCAGTTCGTCGGGCACGAACGCACCGGTGATCCGCACCTGGTTGCTGCGGGTCGAACGCATGCCCAGGGTGTCCCAGTCGTCGGTGACCGTGATCGCGCCGTCCTGGCGTGTCGGCATCAGGAAGCCGACCACGTGGGTCGGGTCGTCCGCCCACTCCGGGTGGGCGAACATGAAGGCGTAGTCACTGGCCTCCCACAGGGACGCGAACATCTTCGTGCCGCTGATCTCGAGGCCGCCGGGCACCCGGCGCGCCGAGAGGGTCGGCATGTAGGTGGCCGGCAGCAGGCTCGACGCGGACGGCTCGGAGAGCGGCGCGCAGATCAGCGCGCCGTCCCGCACCACCAGGTCGGCGACCCGCTTCTTCACGTCGGCCGGTACGGCGTCGAGTGTGGCGATGATCCGTGTCGCCACGTAGTGCATGTTGAAGCCCAGCGCGGTCGAGGCGTCGCCCTTGGCGAGCGCCTCGACGGTGGCGAGCCACTGGGTGGTCCGGGCCCCCAGACCGCCGAGGTCGCGCGGGAGCGCGACGCCGTACAGCCCGGCCTCGCGCAGCTTCGCGAAGTTCTCCGTGGCGATGCTGCGGTCACGGTCGTGTTCCCGGGCGTGGGGGGCGAACTCGGCGGCGAGCCGAGCGCCCAGCTCGGCCAGCTGCCGGCTGTGTTCGTCGAGTTCGAAGTGCATGATGCCTGTCTCTTCCTGGTCGTCGGGGTACTGGTGCCCTCAGGTCCACATCGGAGGGCGCGCGGTGTCGAGGCTGGCGTGGACGACTTTGGTCGCGGTGTACTCGAGGAGGGTCGCGGTGGCTCCCTCTCGGCCGAAACCGCTGGCCTTGATGCCGCCCTGCGGCTGGCCGAGCGGTGTCGCGAACCAGGTGTTGACCCAGACCATCCCGGAGTCGAGACGGTCCGCGAGCCGGTACGCCTGGGCGAGGTCGGCGCTCCACACCCCGTTGGCCAGCCCGAACGCGACCCGGTTGACCCGTTCGACCACCTCGTCCTCGGAGGTCCACGCCTCGACGGTGAGAACGGGGCCGAAGAACTCCTCGCACGAGGCGCTGGTCGTCCCGCCGGGGGAGGCCAGGACGGTGGGGCGATAGTAGCTGCCGCCGGCCAGCTCCCCGGGCATCTCGGGCACGTGCCCGCCGGCCCGGAGTTCGGCTCCCTCGGCCAGCGCGGCCTGGACCCGTGCGGCGACCGCGTCGCGGTGCTGGGCCGTCACCAGCGGGCCGAGCTGGGTCGCCGGGTCGAGGGCGTCGCCGACGACGATCGCGTCGGCGCGTGCGGTGACCCGCTCCAGCAGCTCGTCGTACCGGTCGCGGTGCACCATGAGCCGTGAGGAGGCGAAGCACACCTCGCCGTTGGCGGCGAAGATGCCGGTGAGCACGTCCTCGGTCACGGTGTCCAGGTCGGCGTCCGGGCACACCACCATGGCCCCCTTCCCGCCCAGTTCCATGAGGGCGGGGACCAGCCGGTCCGAGACGTCGCCGAGGATGCGGCGCCCGGTCTGGGTGCCCCCGGTGAAGCTCACCTTGTCGACGCCCGGGTGCGACACCAGCGCGCGCCCGGCGTCGTGACCGAACCCGGTGACGACGTTGACGACGCCGGGCGGGAACAGGTCCTGTACGAGCCGGACGAACTCGACCGTGCTGACCGAGGCGAGTTCGGACGGCTTCACCACGACTGTGTTGCCCGCCGCCAGGGCGGGCGCCAGCTTGTGCGCGACCGAGATCAGCGGCGAGTTCCACGGGACGATCGCGGCGACGACGCCGATCGGACGCTGCGTGGTGGAGACGTGGGCGCCCGGCCCGCAGGGCAGGGTCCGCCCGTGCAGGTCACGGACGACGCCGGAGAAGAAGCGGAAGATCTCCGCGGCCGTCGGCACGTCGATCAGCCCGCCCTCACGGACGGCCCGGCCGTTCTCGGTGGCGAGCAGGGCCGGCCACCGCCCCGCGTCCTGGGTCAGCCGCTCGGCCACGGCCCACAGCAGGGCCTGCCGGGTGTCGAGCGAGGTCTGCCGCCAGGTCTCGAACGCGCTCCGGGCGGCCGTGACCGCGCGGTCCACGTCGTCGGCCGTACCCTCCGCGATCTGCGCCCAGACACGGCCGGTGCTGGGGTCGACGGCGGGGAACGACCGGCCGGCCGGGATCTCCCGGCCGCCGATGAGCAGGGGCTGAGGCGCGCTCAGCGTGAGCCGCTCGGTCACGGCTTCGGTCGCGGTCACCTCAGAAGCCGATGTGCTGGGAGTGGAACGGGTTGTCGATGCGGATGCGCCACGTGCCGTCGGCCTGACGGCAGAAGACGTTGCTGTCCACGGCGCCCATCTCGATCGGCTCCCCGTCCGGCCCGGTCCCGACCAGGTGCCACCTGAGCGCGACCAGGGCGACGTCGCCCGCCTCGACCCGGTGCAGCTCCTCGACCGTCAGGTGGGGCTTGGTGTCGATGAACTGCTGGAGCGCCTCCCGCAGGGCGGGCAGCCCGCGGACGGGCTCCGTTCCCGGCGCGGTCTGGAAGACGGTGTTCTCGTCCCAGCAGGACACTGCCAGGTCGAGGTCGCCGGCGTTCATCGCCTCGACGAACAACTCGTTGAGTTCGGTGACGCTGTTGTGCGAACCCATGGTCGCTCCTCACGGTGGAAGGGGGGAATTTCCTTCACCGTAGGATTCGGCCGCGGGCGGCCACATCCCACCGGAACGGGGTTCCACCGGCATCCCCCGGGCGGGGGATGCCGGTCCCAGGCGAGGCGCTACCGGTCCGCGCGGGGGTGCCCCCGATAGGTGCCGAACGACCGGCGGTTGCCCTCGGGGTCGAGGACCGTGAAGTCGCGTGATCCGTAGTCGGTGTCGTACGGCTCTCGAACCGGCCGCGCCCCCGCGGCGGACGCCCTGGCGAAGAGCTCGTCGGGGGTGTCGGTGACGACGTAGGCGCCGAAGGAGCCGGGAGCCGACGCGTCTGCATCCGCAGGGCGCCGGGGATGCGGGGATGCGGGGATCACCCTACCCGCCCGCCGTCGGGCACCGGAGGACACCGGCGAGCAAGGCTCCGAGCGGCGGTACCGGCGCGGAGCGCCCGCGGAAAACCTGTTGGGCGGACTGGACCTCCCCGATAGGTTCGGTCATCCCTCCCGCCACCTGGAGAACCCCGTGATCGTGATATCCGCCGCGACCGGCGCCCTCGGACGCCTGGTCATCGGCCACCTGCTCGCCCGGGCGCCGCGCGAACCGATCGTGGCCGCCGTACGCGATCCCGTCGCCGCCGCCGATCTCGCGGCGCGCGGGGTCGAGGTGCGCCGCGGCGACTACGACGACCCGGGAAGCCTGCGCGAGGCGTTCGACGGCGCCCGCAGGCTGCTGCTGATCTCCTCCCCGGAGCTGGACCCGGGCCGCCGCGTCTCGCAGCACCTGGCCGCCGTCGAGGCGGCCGTGAGCGCGGGTGTCGGTGCCGTCGCCTACACCAGTTTCCTGGGCGCGGACACCTCGGGCGAGGGCGTCACCGAGGCTCATCACGCCACCGAGAAGGCCATCGCCGGCAGCGGCCTGCCGTACATCGTGCTGCGGAACCCCTACTACAGCGAGGCGTTCCTCAACCCCGCGCTCCGCTCCGCCGTGGCCGCGGGCGAGCTGGTCGACGTCACCGGCGGGCGTGGCCTCAACACCGCCTTCAGGACCGACCTGGCCGAGGCCGCGGCCAACGCGCTGACCGGTGAGGGACATCTGGGGCGCGGCTACGACCTGACCGGCCCGCTGTGGACCTACCCCCGGCTCGCCCGGGCCCTCACCGAGATCTCCGGCACCGCGGTCGCCTACCGCGAGGGACCGGACGAGAGCGCCGGTCCCCTGCGCTGGCTCAACGCCCAGGTGCGGGCGGGCGCGCTGGAGGCCCAGAGCGGCGACCTCGAGCGGCTGCTCGGCCGTCCCGCGACCTCCGTGCCGCAGGCGCTGGCCGGTGTTCTCGGGGATTTCGCCGGATCCAGGCCAGACGCCTTTACATTGTAAATCAACCGAGGAAGTCAAGGCCGATCAGCAGCATGCCGGACCCCCGTCCCGCGCGCAGGGTCTGTCTCAGGATCACCGCGGTGCCGGCGCCGGGGATCATGGCGACCAGGAAGCACGAGCCGATGAAGGCGAGGAGGAACATCTCGTCATCGTGCCCGGCGCCCCCGGCCCCGGCAATCGATCAACCGGTGTGGCGGAACGGCCGGGACCGCTCTCACCCTCCCGCGTGGCCCCGATCGAGGGGGGTGCCGTACAGCCCGGAGAGCTCCGCGGCCGTGGCGGCCATCAGGTCGCGCAGCTCGGGCGGTTCCAGGACCTCGACGTCGGCGCCCAGGCGCAGCAGCAGCCACTGCGCGTGCCTGGTCGACTCCGTCGGCAGGCGCACCACGGTCCAGCCGTGCTCGTCGGGCGGCCCCGCCTCGGCCAGGGCCGCGTCGAGGATCTCCGCCCCCACGGCGTAACGGAGCATCCCCTCCGCGCCGGGCGCCACCCGCACCAGGGCCTCGCCGGTGTGCATCCGCGCCCGGAAGCCCGCCGCGTACTCCTCCCAGTAGGCGGCCAGGTCGAAGTCGCCGGGCCGTTCGAAGCGTCCGTCGAGAAGCTCGGCGGCCGAGATCCGTGAGACCCGGTAGGTGCGCGGCGCTCCACCGTCCGCGGCGGCCACGAGGTACCAGGTCCCGCCCTTGAGAACCAGGCCGTAGGGGTGCGCCAGGCGTTCGACCTCACGCGGCCCCCAGCGGCGGTAGGTCATGCGCATCGGACGCTGCTCCCACACCGCCTCGGCGACGTCGCCGAGGAAGGGGATCTCGTCGGCCTCGCGGTACCACCCGGGAACGTCCAGGTGGAAGCGCTCGCGCATCCGGGCGGCGTGGGAGCGCGGTTCCGGCGGCAGCGCGGCGAGCAGCTTCAGCTCGGCGTTGGCCACCACCTCCCCCAGCCCCAGCTCGGCGGCCGGACCGGGCAGGCCCGCGAGGAACAGCGAGGACGCCTCCTCGGAGGTCAGGCCGTTCAGGCGGGTGCGGTAGCCGTCCAGCAGCCGGTATCCCCCCGCGGGCCCCCGGTCGGCGTACACCGGGACGCCCGCGGACGACAGGGCCTCGACGTCCCGGTAGACCGTGCGGATCGACACCTCCAGCTCCGCCGCCAGCTCCGGGGCCGTCATCCGCCCCCGGGTCTGCAGGAGCAGCAGCAGTGACAGCAGACGACTCGCACGCATAGCGGTCATTGTCCCGCATATTGCCAAACTAACATCAATCATGTTCATATGAACATATGGAGGGTTCTGATCGAATACGGGCGATCATGTCCGCGCTGCGCGTCAGCGACGCCGTCTCGGTGGCGGAGCTCGCCGTCGAGCACGCGGTCTCGGAGATGACCATCCGCCGCGATCTCGACGAGCTGGCCCGGCAGGGCGTGGTGAGAAGGGTGCGCGGCGGCGCGGTGAGCCTGCTGCTGCGCGGGGAGGAACCCCCGTTCGGGGTCCGCGAACGCGAGGCGGTCGAGGCGAAACGCCGGATCGCCGCCGAGGTCTCGGCGCTGCTCGCCGACGGCGAGGCGGTGCTGCTCGACGGCGGCACCACCGGCCTGGAGATCGCCAGGGCGATCCACGACCGCCGCATGACGGTCCTGCCGCTCTCCCTGCAGTCCGCCCACGAGCTCGGCACGGCCCCGCGGATCCGCCTCGTGCTCCCCGGCGGCGAGGTCCGTCCCGGAGAGCTCAGCCTCATCGGCCCGATGACCGAGAACGCGATCCGGTCCCTGCGCTTCGACACCGCGATCATCGGCTGCTGCGGTCTGTCCGCCGAGCACGGGATCACCAGCCACGACCTGGCCGACGTCGCCGTCAAACAGGCGGCGATCGCCTCGGCCAGGCGCGTCATCGCCGCCGCCGACTCCGGCAAGTTCGCCCGTACCGCCTTCGGTGCCGTCTGCCCCGTCGACCGCCTCGACATGGTCGTCACCGACACCGCGATCCCCCAGGCCGAGCACGACGCCCTCACGGCGGCGGGCGTCGTCGTCCGCACGGTCTGAAACACACCGTCCGACCCCGCCCTCCCAGCACATCGCGGGCGTGTCATCCGACTGGAGGCCCCCATGCACGTCACCGCCTCGGGGAGACCGGCGCTCGTCCGCGGCCGGGTCGCGGTCTGCCTGCTCTTCCTGCTCTCCGGCGTCGCGATCGGCACCTGGACGGCGCGGATCCCGTCGATCAAGCAGGAGCTGGAGCTGGGCGACGGCCGGCTCAGCCTCGCGCTGCTCGGCATCGCGGCCGGAGCTCTCACCGGCATGCAGGTGGTCGGCCGGCTGATCGACCGCCACGGCAGCGTCAGGGTGATGCTGCCGATGGCGTTCGCGCAGAGCGCGGTCCTGGTCCTTCCCGCCTACATGCCGAACCTGGCGGGACTGGCGCTGGCCCTGTTCGCCTTCGGCGCGGTGCACGGCACGCTCGACGTGGCGATGAACGCCAACGCCGTCGAGGTAGAACAGGCCGCGGGCAGACCGCTCATGTCCTCCTTCCACGCGGTGTTCAGCGTCGGCGGTTTCCTCGGCGCCGCCGCGGGCGGGCTGTTCGCGCACGCCGGGTTCACCCCCGCCGCCACCTTTCTCGTCGTGGCGGCCGTCATCGCGATCCTGGCGCTGTGGGCCGCCCGCTGGGCGTTCGGCGGGGGCGCGGCCCGCGAGCGGGAGAGCGGTCCGGCCGGCGCCTCCCCCGGCTCCCGCGGCCTGCTGCTGCTGGGCGTGCTCGGCGGCTGCTGCGCGATCGGCGAAGGGGCTGCGGCGGACTGGAGCTCGGTCTATCTGCGCGACGATCTCGGCAGTTCCGCCGGATTCGCCGCGGCGGCCTACGCCGCGTTCTCGGTGACGATGACCGCGGGCCGCCTGGCCGGAGACCGGCTGGCGGCCCGGCTGGGACCGGTGACGCTGGTGCGCGGCTGCGGCGCGCTGGCCGCGGCCGGTTTCGGGATCGCGCTGCTGGCCGGTCACCCCGTGGCGGCGGTCGCCGGCTTCGGCTGCTTCGGCGCGGGCCTGTCCTGCATCGTCCCGCAGGTCTTCTCCGCGGCGGGGCGCCTCGACCCGGCCAGGACTGGACAGGCGCTGGCCCGGGTGGCGAGCCTGTCCTACGCGGGCTTTCTCTGCGGCCCGGTGTTGATCGGCGGCATCGCCGAAGTGGTCGGCCTGCCGCGCGCGTTGTTCGTCCCCGTCCTGCTGGCCGCCTTCGTGGCGGTGGCCGCCCGCGCGCTGCGCCCCCGATGACCCGTCCCGCGGATCCGTCCGGCGGGCCCGGCCGCGTGGCCCCGGTTCCGGCGGGTACGGAAAGCGGTTCCGGCGGGTGCGGGAAATATCAGAGGGGAGCACGATTGGGCGGGTCCTGAGCGGGCAAGGGCGAAGAATCCAACCCTGATCCCGACAAGGAGTCACAATGCTCACATTGACGGACACCGCTGCTCAAGTGATCCGGGATCTCAGTTCCCAGGTGGCGGACTCGGCCGACCCCGGCGTCCGCATCTCGTCGCAACCCGACGGTACGGGCTCGCTGCTGCTGTCGGTTGTGCCCGGCCCGGAGACGAACGACAAGGTGGTCGAGGCGGAGGGGGCGCGGATCTTCCTGGATCAGGCGGCCGCCGACATGCTCGACGACAAGGCCCTGGACGCCGACATCGACGAGGGAGGAGCGGTGGCGTTCCTCGTCACCGAGCAGCACCCCTGAGAACCACCGACAGAACCACCGACAGAGCCGCCATCAGAGCCTCCGTGGGAGCCGCCGATGGAGGCGTGAACCTCCGTCCGGGCCCCGGCCGTCAACGGCCGGGGCCCGTCTCCCGCTCCGGGCCGGGGCGCGGTCCCCGTGCCCGGACACGTGGTTCTACGGGGTGAGCAGGACCTTGACGGCCCCGTCCTGCTTCTTCTGGAAGATCTCGTAACCGTGCGGGGCCTGGTCCAGCGGGAGCCGGTGGGTCGCCAGGTCCATGACCCCGAGGGGGTCGGAGTCGTCGGTGACCAGCGGCATCAGGTCGCCGATCCACCTCTTGACGTGGGCCTGCCCCATCCGCAGCGTGATGCCCTTGTCGAACATCCTCAGCATCGGCAGCGGGTCCGTCATGCCGCCGTACACGCCGATGACGGAGATCGTGCCGCCGCGCCGTACCGTCTCGATGGACTGCTGCAGGGCCGCCAGCCGGTCGACGCCCGCGGCGGACATCAGCGGGGCGGCGATCATGTCCGGCAGGACGCCGGTGACGGTCTGGGCGAACTTGGCGACCGGTGAGCCGTGCGCCTCCATGCCGACCGCGTCGATGACCGAGTCGGGACCCCGCCCGCCGGTCAGCTCCCGGACCGCCTCCGGCACGTTGTGGGTCACCGAGGCGTCCAGCACCTCCGCGCCGTGCCTGCGCGCCATGGCGAGCCGCTCCTGGATGCCGTCGACGCCGATCACCCGGTAGCCCAGGTGCTTGGCGATCCTGGCGGCCATCTGGCCGATCGGTCCCAGGCCGAAGATCGCGATGGTTCCGCCGTCGGGGACGTCGGCGTACCGGACCGCCTGCCAGGCGGTCGGCAGCACGTCCGACAGGTAGACGAACCTCTCGTCCGGCGGCCCCTCCGGGACCTTGATCGGACCGAACTGGGCCTGCGGAACCCTGAGATACTCGGCCTGGGCTCCCGGCACCTCGCCGTACAGCTTGGTGTAGCCGAACAGGGCGGCGCCCATGCCGTGGTCGCGGACCTGGGTGGTCTCGCACTGGGCGAACAGCTGCAACCCGCACATGTGGCAGTGCCCACAGGCGATGTTGAACGGGATGACGACCCGGTCTCCCGGTTTGATGTGGGTGACCTCCGCGCCGACCTCCTCGACGACGCCCATCGGCTCGTGGCCGAGGATGTCGCCCTCGGCGATGAAGGGACCGAGGACCTCGTAGAGATGCAGGTCGGAGCCGCAGATCGCGGTGGTGGTCAGCCTGACGATCGCGTCGGTCGGCTCCTTGATCGCGGGATCCTGAACCTCCTCGACCCGTACGTCGCGTTTGCCGTGCCAGGTGAGAGCCTTCATGGTCTTCTCCTGTCCGGGTGACGGGAACGATCCGGACGCCTTGCCGACGCCGGGACGGGCCCGCGCCGCACCGGGGCGGGCCCGCCGGGTACCGCACGCATGCGTGGGTCCGTGCACCCGGGCAGGACCTCCTCGGTGTGGAAGCCGAACCCGGCCGTCCTCATCCCCTAGGTCGTGAGCTGCACAGACGTCCTCCATACCCATCTTGACTGGCTCAAACGGCGACGGTCCGTACCGGGGGCCTCGTTCCGGTCTCCGGCGCGGCCCCCCGCCCTCCCTGCGGGGCCGAGGTCGGTCGTTCAGCAGGGCCAGGTCCAGTCGCGGATCCCGGGAACGTCCTCACCGAACTCCCGCGTGTACGCCCGCGCCCGCAACCGCGCGTCCACCATCTCCTGCCGCACCCCCGCCGCCCGCACCGCCAGCCCCGGAACCCGGTCGATCACGTCCATCACCAGGTGGAAGCGGTCGATGTCGTTGAGCATCGCCATGTCGAACGGCGTGGTCGTCGTCCCCTCCTCCTTGTAACCCCGCACGTGGATGTTGTCGTGACCGTGGCGCCGGTAGGTCAGCCGGTGGATCAGCCACGGGTAACCGTGGAAGTTGAAGATCACCGGCTTGCCGGTGGTGAACAACGCGTCGAACTCCGCGTCCGCCATCCCGTGCGGGTGCTCGGTGGGCGGCTGCAGCCGCATCAGGTCCACCACGTTGACGACGCGGACCTTCAGCTCGGGCAGGTGTTCGCGCAGCAGCGCGGCCGCGGCCAGCGTCTCCAGCGTCGGCACGTCCCCCGCGCAGGCCAGCACCACATCCGGCTCGCCCTCGCCGGTCTCGGTTCCGGCCCACGGCAGGATGCCCAGCCCCCGGGTGCAGTGCGCGATCGCCTCGTCCATGGTGAACAGATCCAGCACCGGCTGTTTGCCGGCCACGATCACGTTCACGTAGTCGCGCGAGCGCAGGCAGTGATCGGCCGTCGACAGCAGCGTGTTGGCGTCCGGCGGCAGATACACCCGCACCACCTCGGCCTTCTTGTTGACCACCACGTCCAGGAAACCCGGGTCCTGGTGGGAGAAGCCGTTGTGGTCCTGACGCCACACGTGCGACGACAGCAGGTAGTTCAGCGAGGCCACCGGGCGCCGCCAGGCGATCTTCTTCGACGCCTCCAGCCACTTGGCGTGCTGGTTGAACATCGCATCCACAATGTGGATGAAGGCCTCGTAGCAGTTGAACAGCCCGTGCCGGCCGGTCAGCAGATACCCCTCCAGCCACCCCTGGCACAGATGCTCACTGAGCACCTCCATCACCCGCCCACCCCGGGCCAGATGCTCATCGACCGGCAAGACCTCGGCGTTCCACGCCCGATCGGTGACCTCGAACACCGCCGACAACCGATTCGACGCCGTCTCGTCCGGCCCCAGCAGCCGGAACGTCTCCGGATTGGCCGCGATCACATCCCGCAGCCACACCCCCAGCACCCGGGTCGGCTCCGACGACTCGCCCGCCGGGGCCTTCACCTGCACCGCGTACTCCCGGAAGTCCGGCAGCGCCAACGGCTTCAGCAGCGACCCGCCGTTGGCGTGCGGATTGGCGCTCATCCGCCGCGGCCCCGCCGGAACCGTCGCGGTGATCTCCGGCACCGGCCGCCCGGCGGCGTCGAACAACTCCCGCGGCCGGTACGACTCCATCCACCCGGCCAGCATCGCCCGGTGCTCGGCGTTGTCGCGCACCCCCGCCAGCGGCACCTGATGAGCCCGCCAGGTGCCCTCCACCGCCACCCCGTCCACCACCTTCGGGCCCGTCCACCCCTTCGGCGTCCGCAGCACGATCATCGGCAGGCGGCCGTCCCTGCCGGCCTTGTAGTCGGCGATCTCGTCGAAGACGGTATCCAGGGTCTCGGCCATCAAAGGGTGCATCACCGCCGGATCGTCCCCGGCCACCGCATGCACCCGGTACCCGTAGCCCTCCAGGAGCTTGACCAGCTCGGCCTCGGGGATGCGGGCCAGAACCGTGGGGTTGGCGATCTTGTAGCCGTTCAGGTGCAGGATCGGCAGCACCACCCCGTCCCGGACCGGATCCAGGAACTTGTTCGAGTGCCAGGAGGCGGCCAGCGGCCCCGTCTCGGCCTCCCCGTCCCCCACCACACACGCCACCACCAGGTGAGGGTTGTCGAACGCCGCCCCGAACGCGTGCGCCAGGCTGTAGCCCAGCTCACCGCCCTCGTGAATCGAACCGGGCGTCTCGGGCGCCACATGACTGGGCACCCCGCCGGGAAAGGAGAACTGCCGGAACAACCGCCGCATCCCCACCGCGTCCCGGCTGACGTGCGGGTAGGTCTCGCTGTAGGACCCCTCCAGCCAGGCGTGCGCCACCGCCGCCGGCCCGCCGTGCCCCGGACCCGCCACGTACATCATGTCCTGATCACGCTCGGCGATGACCCGGTTCAGATGCACGAAACAGAAGTTCAGGCCCGGCGTCGTGCCCCAGTGCCCCAGCAGCCTCGGCTTGATGTGCTCCGGAGCCAGCGGCTCACTCAGCAGCGGATTGTCCAGCAGGTAGATCTGCCCCACCGACAGATAGTTCGCCGCCCGCCAGTACATGTCGATGCGCGTGAGTTCATCCATACCTCCGACAGTTCCTCGGCAGAGAGGTTCGAACCGTCTGAGGGGCCACGCGTCTCACCCGGCGCACGAACGACACGGGGAACCGCACGTAAGCGGCATGAAAGCGGCACAGACCGGCCCGGTGTCATACCGGCGCCCGACGTCTCCGTCGGCGTATATGACACCGGCCCCTGCCCGCCGGTCCGTCTCCTCGCCCGGCCACCGGGATGAGCGGCCCGGCCACCGGGATGAGCACGCGCGGATCGCGGATGAGCGTCCGCGGGGCACGATGGCGGCGAGGTTCCGTACGGCGAAGCAGGGGCCGGTGTCGCGGCGGGGCGGCGTGCCGCCCCGCGTTCCGGTCCGCGTGGCACCGGCCCCACGGTGCGCAGACCGGAGCTTCCGGCACCCGCGGTCAGCGGATGCCGGTGCCGAAGGGCAGGCGCGTCAGATGCGCTGCCACAGAGCGGGGACGTTCGGCGGCTCCCAGCCGGGGTAGGCCGTGTGCGCCTGGACGCACCGGTAGTTGGAGCCACCGTAGGAGACGACGTCACCGGCCTTGTAGCTCGTACCCGCCGCCCAGGTGCCACCGGGGTTCGAGGTGGGCGTGTTGGTCGGCGTGTTCGTGGGGGTGACGGTGGGGGTCGGCGTCGGCGTGCCGGTGAAGTTGAGCACGAAGTCGTACGTCCCCTCCCTTCCGGAACCGACCGTCTTGACGTTCATCAGCAGACGCGAGTCGTAGATCGTGTCGCTGCTGTTGCGCGGCTCACCCGGGAAGTACAGCTGGGTGGTCAGGATTCCCTTGCCGGGGGCCTGCACCTTCACGTGGATGTGCCGGGTACGGCCGGGGTACAGGCCGGGCACGATCGTGGTCAGCTTGTAGAAACCCTGGGCGTTGGTGAACTGGTGCCCGCGGAAGGTGAAGCCGCTGTTGTCGTAGTTACCGGCGTTGTCGGCCTGCCAGAAGTCCATCAGCGCGTTGGCGACCGGCTGGCACGAGCGGTTGAACACGTAACCGCTCACGGTCAGCGCGGTGCCGGAGCCGGGCAGCGTGTCACGCAGCGGAGAGCCGGGCTTGAAGTACGGCCCCTCCGTCTGAGCGATCGTCGCGGGGTCGCTGCTGCCACAGAACGGCGTGGGGTCGAGCAGCTTGCCCTCCTGCCGCGCGTCACGGGCCAGGGCGGGGACCTGGCCCATGAGCAGCGGGATCGGGGCGCCTATGATGGCGGCCTTCAGCAGCGTCTTGCGGCTGATGCCCCTGGCGTCATTCTCTTCGTCGAATTCCTCGACGGGGGTGTTCTCGGCGTCCACAATGGCCTCCTTGGCCTTCGGGGGGTCGTGCCCGGCCGGCCCTGTCGATCGCGTCCGGTGTCGACGGGGCCGGCGAAAGCCGGCGCTGTGCGACGCCGTTGCGGGCGACCGGTTCCGAACCTGGCAGCCTGGACTGGACCAAAGCTGACACCGAGCGAGGGTGGGTTTGTACCCTACAGTTTTCTATAACTTCACAATATGGGCAGCTTTTTAGTAACGTCCCAGGTAAGGCCGGTATGCTGATGATTTTCATCTCGCCGGCCTCCCTTTCCCCGCAATGGGAATGCCCCAAAACGGGTGACCGTAATACGGTCATTGTCCGGTCCGCCCCCGGTGTGACAGCCGCTACCCTGGCCTGTGCCACCCGGGCCGACCAGGGCCGGTCCAGCCGTAACGCGCCGCGGACCGTCCTGCCCGGCCCCGCGCCCGCTCCGCGTGGGAACGGAGGAGCGGGTGGTGGAGCGGACGGCTGATGGGACGGGGGATCGTACGAAGTGATGGCCGTCGAAGCGGCGCACCGGCAGGAGCCGCCCCCGTCGATCCGGCAGATCGAACGGCGGGCCGCCGCCGCGTGGCCCGCGTCGATCACCGAGGAGTGCGGAGGCTGGCTGCTCCGGCACAGTCCGGGCGTGGGCCGGCAGCGCTGCAACTCCGCGCTGCCGCCGGTTCCGTACGTCGGCGGCGTCGAGCGGGTCGAGCGCTTCTACGGCGAACGCGACATGCCGACACGGATTCAGGTCAGCCCGGCGGAGTACCACGGTGAGTTGGACGCCTCCCTGGCCTCCCGGGGTTACCGGCGCACCGGTGAAACCTCCGTTCTCACGGCCGCGACCGAGGACGTCGCCGCGGCGGCGTCCGTCCGGGCGGCGGCGTCCGTCCAGGTCGGCCTGACCGGGACCCCCGGCCCCTGGCTCGGCGTCTTCGCCGAGCTGGACGGTCACGACGACAGCGCGGCCGTGGGCGAGGAGGTCCTCTCCCGCATCGCCTCCCCCGCCGCCTTCCTGAGCGTCGTCCTCGACGGCCGGCCCCGCGGAATGGGACTGTTCGTGGCCGAGCGTGGGTGGGCGGGCGTCTTCTGCATGGCGACCGCCCCGGGGGAGCGGCGCCGGGGCGTGGCGACCGCCGTGCTCGGAGCCGGCGCCCGCTGGGCGCGCGACCAGGGGGCCGCGCGGCTGTACCTCCAGGTGGAGAGGGACAACGAGGCCGCCGTCCGGCTCTACACCCGGGCGGGTTTCACCCACTCGCACACCTACCACTACCGGATCCGGCCCTGAACGGTCTTCGGCGCGGTCCCGCCCCCTCCGCCGCAGAGGCCCCGGGCGGATCCGGCTCAGGGAGTGTCCCGCCGAAAGACGGTCCGGAACCATCGGAGAGACGGTTTCCATACGGCCCCCGGCCGGATGTTGACGGTCCCCGGTGACCGGATTATCTTTTCTTTAAGGAAAGTTTCCTATACATAAATGCGCTGGTCTGCGACGTAGACCTCACCGGCGCCGTCTCCCGACGGGGAACGACGGACTCCGGCGCGCACACGGTGCCGATCCCGTTCCGTCACGGCCCGGATCCTCGTCACGCCCCCGACCGCCGAAGGCCGCAACCCCGGTGCGGACCCGATGGAAGGCAGGTCCCCCACGACGTCCGCCGACAGCTCAGGAATCACGCACGAGTGCCGGAAGACGAGGCACCACCGCCCGCGCCGCCCCGGTACCGGCGAACGCCGTACGCACGTTCCACAGAGATCACGTCATGACCGAAGTCGGCTCCACCCCCCTCCGGGCTCCGGGGCTCGCGGGAAGCGCCTCCCCCACCCGCGTGTCCCGGTCCCGGATCGTCGATATCCGGGCCGAGGCGCACCGACGTCCCGGCCCCGTTCCTCCCCGTACGGCCGTGCCGCCGCCTGCGGTGGGCACGGCCGTACTCCCGGCCCGAACAGCCCGGAAAAGGGAAGCCCGTCTCCCGCCGGAAACGACACCCGAGAACGGACGGTGGGTCCGTATATGCCTCCCTACGTAGAGGACTGCCCAGTATGATCAACGCGCTGGCCTTCGTCGACGGAGGAGTCGCGGTGACGGAGTTGGAACGTGTCCCCCCGGGGGTCGATCCGAGCGTGCCCAGTTCCGCTCGCGTCTACGACTACCTCCTGGGGGGAAAGGACAACCTCGCGGTCGACCGTGCCTTCGCCGAACGGCTGCTGACGGTGGCCCCCGACGCCCGTCCGGCCGCCAGGGCCAACCGTGACTTCCTGATCAGAGCCGTCCGGCTCCTGGCAAAACTGGGCGTCCGGCAGTTCATCGAACTGGGCACCGGCATGCCGACCGCCCCCAGCGTGCACCAGGTCGCGCACGAGGCCGATCCGACGGCCCCGGTGGTGTACGTCGACCACGACCCCGTCGTGAGCCTGCACGCCGAGGTGCTGCTGGCCGGTGACAAGCACGTGGCGAGCGTCCTGGCGGACATCCGCAGGCCCGGCGCAGTCCTGGACGACCCCGAGGTCGTCCGGCTGATCGACTTCTCCCAGCCGGTCGGCCTGCTGATGGCCGGGGTGCTGCACTTCGTCACCGACGACGAGGACCCCGCGGGCATCGTCGCCGCGTTCGCCCGCAGGATGGCGGAGGGCAGCCACCTGGTGATCTCCCACCTGATGGCCGACAGCATCCCCGAGGTACGCACCCAGCTGGCGGTCGCGACGACCGGCACCCCCGTCCAGAGCACCTTCCGCACGCATGACGAGGTGCTCGCGCTGTTCGACGGGTTCGAGCTGCTGGAGCCGGGCCTGGTGCCCGTGCGTAACTGGCACAACGACGAGTTACCGCTGTTCTTCGACGACGGGCCCGCGCGTTTCAGGATCGACGGCGCCGTCGGCCGCCTGGTACGGCCGGAGCGGGCGGAAGGGAACGACGCGTGAGAGTCGCCATCATCGGCGGAGGCCTCGGCGGCCTGGCCACCGCGCTGCTGCTGAGACAGGCGGGCATCGAGGCCGTCGTCTACGAGCAGGCCGCCGAGCTGCGGGAGGTCGGAGCCGGCATCATCGTCGCCCCCAACATGGTCCGCCCCCTGACGCGGGCCGGTCTCGGCGATCGGCTGGCCGACTTCGCCGTACGGCTGGAGGCCGCCTGGGAGCTGCGGCGCTGGCAGGACGGGCGGGTGCTGTTCTCCCAGCGGATGGGGGCCGAGTGCCGTCGTCTCTACGGCGTCGACTGCTACGTCGCGCACCGGGCCGACCTGCTCGCCATGCTGGTGGAGGCGCTGCCGCCGGACGCCGTGCGGCTGAACCGGCGGCTGACCGGGCTGCGGCAGGACGAGCGGGAGGTCGAGCTGACCTTCGCCGGCGGCCAGGAGGGTGCGCAGGAGAGCACGGTGCTCGCGGACGTGGTCGTCGGCGCCGACGGGATCCACTCCACCGTGCGGCCCTCGATCGTGACCGAGGCCCCGCCGCGCTTCTCCGGCCTGTGCGCCTACCGGTGCCTGGTCCCGGCCGACGAGGCGCCCGAGCTGATGGTCCGGCCGGTGCAGACGATCTGGCTGGGGCCCGGCAGGCACTTCGTGCACTATCCGATCAGCGGGGGGCGGCTGGTCAACGTCGTCGCGATCGTGCCCTCCGAGGACTGGCGGCTCGAGTCGTGGACGGCCGACGGGCGGCTCGAGGACCTGGCCCGGGAGTTCGAGACCTGGGACCCGGTGCTCGGGCGGCTGATCGGCGCCGCGGCCGGGACCAAACGCTGGGCCCTGTACGACCGCAGTCCCCTGGAGCGCTGGACCGACGGCCGGATCACCCTGCTCGGGGACGCCGCCCACGCGATGCTGCCCTTCCTCGGGCAGGGGGCCTGCCAGGCGATCGAGGACGCGTCGGTCCTGGCGCGGTGCCTGGAGGAGGCCACGCCCCGCACCGCGGCTGCCGCGCTGCTGCGCTACGAGGAGATCCGCCGGCCCAGGGCGTCCCAGGTCCAGCTGATGAGCCGGGGCCGCGAGGTGCAGAACCATCTGCCGGACGGCCCCGCCCAGCGTGAGCGCGACGCGGCCTTCGCCGACGGCGACCCGCTCACGCAGAACGCCTGGCTGTACGGCCATGAGGTCGAGGCCGACCTGGTCGGCTGATCGGCCGCCCGCCGGGCCGCCCGGGGAACGCTCCCCGGGCGGGGACGGTGGTCGTGGCCGCCGGTGCGCGGGGGCGGCCCGGCGGCCGCCCCCGGCCGGTTCAGCCGGTGACCTCGACGCCCTTCCAGAAGGCCACCCGTCCCTTGATCTGGGCCGCCTCCGGTTCAGGGTCCGCGTAGTACCAGACGGCGTCGGGGTTGTCCTCGCCCCCGACGTGCAGCGTGTAGTAGTTCGCCGTCCCCTTCCAGTGGCAGGACGTGGTCGTCTCGGACGGCCTCAGGTATCGGGAGGGGACCGAGTCGATCGGGAAGTAGTGGTTGCCCTCCACGATCACGGTGTCGTCGCTTTCCGCGATGACCTCGCCTTTCCAGCGCGCAGTAGCCATGGGCCAAGGCTCGCACGGCGCGGCGCCGGTGACCAACCGCCCGCCTGCTCTCCCCGTCACACGGGGCCGGCGGACCGGAACAGGTCCAGCAGTTCGTCACCCCTGCGGGTGCGGACGATCCACACCTCGCGTCCCCGCCGTTCGCGTCTGACCAGCCCGGCCGCGACCAGCCGTTCGCAGTGGTAGGTGATCGCGCTGGGCACCATCCCCGCCCCGGCCGCCAGCGCGCTCATCGTCATCGGCCGTCCCAGGGAGTGCAGCAGCGCCGCGCGGACCGGCCCCACCAGCGCCGACAGCTCGTCGCTCGCCCGCACTCCCGATCCCCGCCACAGGGCCTCGGCCCCCGGCACCGGGTAGGCGATCCACACCACATCCGGATGGTCCAGGTTCACGATCACGGCGTCGCGCCCGGCCAGCATCGGGACCAGGATCATACGGCGGTCGCCGAGGTCGTACCGGCTCGCCTCCAGGTCGCCGATCAGCAACCCGTCCTCGCCGTACCTGATCCGCTCGCTCAGCGAGCTCAGCAGCACGTCCAGGCCGCCTCGGACCACCGCCGTCCCGACGCGTTCGACCTCCCGGTCGAGCAGCGGCCCGGCCCGCTCCCACAGCGGGCCGACCGTCCCCCACACGTCCTCCAGCGCCGAGGCGTACCCGGCGAGCCATCGCCGCGGCCGGTCCGCCGCGGGGCGCCAGTGCTCCGGCACCCGATCATCGCCGAACGCCTGCTCGAGGTCGGCGATCAGGCGCTCCTCGGGCACCTCGCGCAGCATGGCCACCTGCGACTCCACCGAGACGTCCCCGATCGGAGCCTGCGGCACCACGCTGTCGGGCACGACCGAGTAGCCCCTGGCCCCCAGCGGGCGGACGGCCTCCCTGCCCGGGACGCTCACCGCCTCCCGCACCACGTTCCGCCACGGTTCCGGCAGCCCCCGCCGCCGTCCGGCCAGCGCATCCGCTATCACGGCCAGCGCCGTCAGATTCGGCGATATCGAGACCGACACCTTCGGCGCGGAGGAAATCCGTAGTTCACTCCATACTCGTGCGTCCGCACTTGTTGCCCCCATCACCGGAACTTTAATAAGCAAAAGGGCAAAAACCTTCACACTTCACAAAGTTTCGAAGCATGATCCTTTGTGCCCGCTCCGGCGAGGATCGGCCGCCCTCCGGCCCCGCCGCACCGCGCCGGCCCGCCCCGTGCCGTGTCAGGCCGTGTCATGTCAGGCCACCGTACGGCAAAGCCATATCCGGGCCAGGGTTCGCCCGCCCCGCCCGGGGCAGGCGGTACACATGCGCGTAGTAGTCGTCGGCGCCACCGGAAACGTGGGCACGAGCGTGGTGTCCGCCCTCGTGGCCGACCAGAACGTCACCTCCGTCCTCGGCCTGGCCCGCAGGCGCCCCGACTGGCGTCCCGCCAAGACCACCTGGCGCACCGTGGACGTCACGACGGGGGACCTGGCGTCGCACTTCGCCGGGGCCGACGCGGTCGTGCACCTGGCATGGCTGTTCCAGCCGACACGTGATCCGGCGACGACCTGGCGGACCAACGTCCTGGGCAGCTCCCGCGTCTTCGAGGCGGTGGCCGGGCAGCACGTCCCCGTCCTGGTGTACGCCTCCTCCGTGGGCGCCTACTCCTCGGGGCCGAAGGACCGGCCCGTCGGCGAGGACTGGCCCACCGACGGCTGGCCGGGCGCCGCCTACGGCAGGGAGAAGGCGTACGTGGAACGGCTGCTCGACATATTCGAGCGGGACAACCCCGCCACCCAGGTCGTACGGCTCCGCCCCGGCTTCGTCTTCAAGCGGGAGGCCGCGACCGAGCAGCGTCGGCTCTTCGGCGGCCCCCTCGTGCCCCAGCGGCTGGTACGGTCCGCCCTGATCCCCTTCGTCCCCGACACGCCGGGCCTCAGGTTCCAGGCGGTCCACGCCGACGACATCGGCGAGGCCTACCGTCTGGCGGTCACCCGCCCGGTGCCGGGCGCCTTCAACGTCGCCGCCGATCCCGTGATCGATCCGCCGGTGCTGGCCGAGTTGCTCGGCGCCCGCCTGGTGCCGGTCTCCGGCTGGGCGCTCAGGAGCGCCGCCGCCGCGGCCTGGCACCTTCGCCTGGTCCCGGCGTCCCCGGGGCTGGTCGACCTGGTGCTCAGGATGCCGGTCATGGACGTCACGCGCGCCCGCGCCGAGCTGGGCTGGCAGCCCCGTCACACGGCGGTCGACGCCCTGCGGGAGCTGCTGGAGGGTCTTCGCGCGTCGGCGGGCATGGACACCCCTCCGCTCTCCCCGGAGACCGGCGGGCCGGCCCGGTTGCGCGAGGTGGCGACCGGGGCCGGGACCTGGCCGTGAACGGCCGCCGGGGCGGCCCGGGGACCCCCGTCAAAGCCACCGCAAAAAACAAGGAAATGCCGACGCTTTACCGCTTTGGTGGGATTTGTCGGGTATAGCCGCCCTGCGCCGAGGCATCTCAGGCCCGGCGCCTCAACGGGAGGACTCATGACCGGCGACAACCGTACGGACAAGGACCGGCAACTGGACGAGGTCCGGGTCGACTACCAGGACACCGCCCTGACCACCGACCAGGGCATCCGGGTGGACGACACCGACAACTCACTCAAGGCGGGCGAGCGTGGCCCGACGCTGATGGAGGACTTCCACTTCAGAGAGAAGATCACCCACTTCGACCACGAACGGATCCCCGAGCGGGTCGTGCACGCCCGCGGCGCGGGGGCCTACGGCTACTTCGAGGCCTACGACGACTCGCTGGCCGACCGCACCACCGCGGAGTTCCTCACCTCGCCGGACCTGCGGACCCCGGTGTTCGTCCGCTTCTCCACCGTCGCCGGGTCGCGCGGCTCGGCGGACACCGTGCGGGACGTGCGCGGCTTCGCCACCAAGTTCTACACCCGGCAGGGCAACTTCGACCTCGTCGGCAACAACATGCCGGTCTTCTTCATCCAGGACGGCGTGAAGTTCCCCGACTTCGTGCACGCGGTGAAGCCCGAGCCGCACAACGAGATCCCGCAGGCGTCCTCCGCGCACGACACGCTGTGGGACTTCGTACAGCTCCAGCCGGAGACCACCCACATGATGATGTGGCTGATGTCGGACCGGGCGCTGCCCCGCAGCTACCGGATGATGCAGGGCTTCGGTGTGCACACCTTCCGTCTCGTGAACGCCTCGGGGCGGGGCACGTTCGTGAAGTTCCACTGGAAGCCCAGGCTCGGCGTGCACTCGCTGGTCTGGGACGAGACCCAGAAGATCGCGGGCAAGGACCCCGACTTCAACCGCAGGGACCTGTGGGAGGCGATCGCGGACGGCGACTTCCCCGAGTGGGAGCTGGGCGTGCAGCTCGTGCCCGAGGAGGACGAGCGCTCGTTCGACTTCGACCTGCTCGACGCCACCAAGATCATTCCTGAGGAGCAGGTGCCGGTGCGGCCCGTCGGGCGCCTGGTGCTGGACCGCAACCCCGACAACTTCTTCGCCGAGACCGAGCAGGTCGCCTTCTGCATCGGCAACGTCGTCCCGGGCATCGACTTCAGCAACGACCCGCTGCTGCAGGCCCGGCTGTTCTCCTACCTCGACACCCAGCTGATCAGGCTCGGCGGGCCCAACTTCCCGCAGATCCCGGTCAACCGGCCGATCGCCGAGGTGCGCAACAACCAGCGCGACGGTTACCACCAGTCGGTCATCGCCAGGGGCCGTACGAGCTACAACCCCAACTCCCTGAGCGGCGGCTACCCGGCGCCCGGCGGCGAGGGCGCCTACACGCACTACCAGGAGCGGGTGGACGGCGACAAGATCCGCAAGCGCAGCGAGAGCTTCGCCGACCACTACAGTCAGGCCACCCTGTTCTGGAACAGCATGGCCGACTGGGAGAAGGAGCACATCGTCGCCGCCTTCCGCTTCGAGCTGGGCAAGGTCGAGCACGTCCACGTCCGCGAGGGCGTGGTCCGCAACATCAACAACGTCGACCACGAGCTGGCCGTACTGGTCGCCGAGGGCATCGGCGTCGAGCCTCCGGGCCGGCCCGCCACGCCCAACCACGGCCGCAGCTCCCCCGCCCTCAGCCAGGACAACGACCCGGTACGGAGCGTCGCCACCAGGAAGATCGCCATCCTCGCCGCGGACGGCGTGGACGTCGCCCAGGCCAGGACCGTGCGCGACGCGCTCAACGGGCTGGGCGCCACCTGCGAGGTGCTCGCCGCGCGGGACGGCCTCGTCCGCGGGGAGAACGGCGAGCAGCTGGAGGTCACCCGCGCGCTGCCCACCGTGGCCTCGGTGCTGTACGACGCGGTGCTGGTCCCCGGCGGCAAGCAGAGCGTCCAGACGCTGTCCGAGGACGGCGACGCCCTGCACTTCGTCTCCGAGGCGTTCAAGCACGGCAAGGCCGTCGGCGCCCTGGGCGCCGGGACGGGACTGCTGGAGGCGGTGGGAGTCGAGGCGGGCTCGCCGCAGGGGGTGGTCACCGACGGCGCGGGCGACGGCGGAGACCTGGACGGCTTCACCTCGGCCTTCGCCGAGGCGGTCGCCGCGCACCGCCACCACGGCCGCCCCGTCCACCGGATATCCGCCTGAGTTCCGCGAGGTCCGCCGGGATCGCCGGGATCGCCGGGATCGCCGCCCCGGCGGGCTCCGGCGGCCCTCCGGCGGCCGGGCACGGCTCCGGCCGGACCGGGCCGCCCGGGAGCGTTCCGGTCCGCGTGGAGATCATCTGGCCCTGCGTCTCATCTCCGACATGGCCACCCTGCGCTCGTCAGGGGTGGTCCCGCCCCACACTCCGTACATCTGGTGGGTGTTCAGGGCGTACTCCAGGCAGCGCCGCTGCACCGGGCAGCGGCGGCACACGGCCTTGGCCCGCTCGTACTGCTCACGCCCCGGCCCCTCCGCGGAGACGGGAAAGAAGAGCTCGGGATCCTCGGTGAGACAGGAGGAGCGGCGTGACCAGTGAATGATGGGGATGACGTTGCCCTGAATAGACATAGGCGATCCAATGGCGGTGAAGAGGCTCGACGGTTGGCGGCTCGGCTTCTGGATCGGGTGCCCGCAGAAAGTACATTCATACCTTTTCGGGCGAAAAATCAGGGCGTTTTGACCTGGGGTTTCCCTTCCGAGCGGACAAGCGGGCATGCGCGCACCGGCGAAGGGCGGCGGAAGCGGAGGGACCGGGGCCCCTCCGATCTTCTTCCGGCGGCCCGGACCGTGCCCCCCAGCCGGTCCGGGCCCGCCCGTTCTCCGTGGGACGGAGAGTCAGCCCGCGGCCGCCATCCGTGCCCGCCCGTCGGGGACGCAGTGGGTCATCTTCAGCCCGGACACGTCGCGCGGCCCGTTCTTGCCCAGGTTGGACAGCCGCTCACGATCCTCATCGGTCAGGTCCTGGCCCGCCAGCGGCTCCAGGTGGGCGACGTCCTCGGGAGCGATCCCGAGCCCCTCGCCGACACGCCCGCCGAGTTCGTCCTCGACCAGCAGGAAGTGCCAGACCATGCGCTCCTGCACGGGGCGCGCCGCCTGCGACAGCAGGGTGACGAGGTTGAGCACGAGGTCGTCGCGCTCCCACTGCTCCATCAGCAGGTAGCGCTGCCCGGCCTGCCGGTAGTCGTTGGTCCTGGGGATGCGCCTGCGGGTCAGCCGCCCCGAGATGATCGGCCCCTGCTCGTCGTGGGTGGGGTAGTGCCCCTCGCGCAGCCCTCCGGTGATGGACGGCTCGTAGTTCACGTGCGGGCTCTCTCCGGTGCCGTCGACGAGGTAGGCCATCTGGCCGTCGCGCTGGTTGGTCCGGATCTCGGCGTGCTTGGCCTGGTTGACCGGCAGCTGCAGGTAGTTCGGCCCCACCCGGTGACGCTGGGTGTCGCTGTAGGAGAACGTCCGCCCGACCAGCATCTTGTCGTCGGAGAAGTCGAGCCCGTCGACCAGGACACCGGTGCCGAAGGAGATCTGCTCGTTCTCCGCGAAGTTGTTGGCCACGTTGCGGTCGAGGACCATCCGGCCGATCGGCAGCGGCGGGAACTCGTTCTCCGGCCACACCTTGGTGTCGTCCAGCGGGTCGAAGTCCAGCTCGAGATGCTCGTCGTCGGTCATGATCTGCACCAGGAACTCCCACTCGGGGAAGTTGCCCCGGTCGATCGCCTCGTGCAGGTCCTTGGTCGCGTGCCCGAGCTCCCGCCCCTGTACGACCGCAGCGTCCTCGGCGGTCATGCTCCGCACGCCCTGCTTCGGCATCCAGTGGTACTTCACCAGATGGGTCACGCCCTGATCGTTCACCCACTTGTAGGTGTTGACCCCGAAGCCCTGCATGTGCCGGTAGTCGGCCGGGATGCCTCGCGGGCTGAAGAGGTTGACCAGCATGTGCATGCTCTCCGGCGTCTGCGACATGAAGTCGAAGATCCGCCCCGGCTCCTGCCGGAACGTCACCGGATCGGGCTTGAGCGAGTGGATCACATCGGGGAACTTGATGGCGTCCCTGATGAAGAAGACGGCCAGGTTGTTGCCGACGAGGTCCCAGTTGCCGTCCTCCGTGTAGAACTTCACCGCGAACCCGCGCGGGTCACGCGCCGCCTCGGAGGAGTCCCTGCCCCCGATCACCGTGGAGAAGCGCACGGCGAGGTCGGTCCGTTTGCCCGCCTCCTGGAACAGCTTCGCCCTGGTGTAGCGGCCGATCGGCTCCTCGCCCAGCTTGCCGTACGCCTCGAAGTATCCGTAGGCGGTGACACCCCTGGCGTGGACCACCCGCTCGGGGATGCGTTCCCGGTCGAAGTGGCTGATCTTCTCCAGGAACTGGTAGTTCTCCAGCGTCGCCGGGCCCCGGGCCCCGACCGTGCGCTGGTTCTGATTGTCGTAGACCTGGTGTCCCTGCCGATTGGTCAGCACCGGGCGCTCGTCATCCCGCTGCGCCCCCTTGCTCGACACGTCCGTCATGGTCGACGCTTCCTTCCGTACGGCGGGTCACTTCCGGCGTGCCGGATACCCGGCACACACGTGTCCATATCCGACATGAAGCGCCTTATAGCCCATAGGGAAAAGATCTCCGCAAGAAGGAAGGTCTCCTGAACAACCGCCGGTCCCCGGGGCGCGGCCGTCCCCGGCCGGAGGACCCGGAGAACCCCCGAGAGCCCCGAGAGCCCCGAGAGCCCCGAGGACCCCGAGGACCCCGAGGACGAGGTCACCTGCCGGCCGGAGAACGCCGGAGAACGGGGAAACCGCGTCCCGGCCGGAAACCGGGACGGAACCGGCCGGTGACGCGGCGAGGGGTCACCTGGACGCCGCGGTGACCCTGTCCGACTTCTTCCCCGCTCCCTTCGAAGCCCCCTTCGAAGAGGTCTTCTTCGCGGTCGCCCGCCGGTTGGCCTTCCTGATGGCCTCGACCAGCTCGTCCTTCGTCATCGACGAGCGCCCCTCGATCTCCAGGCGCCTGGCCACGTCGTACAGATGCTGCTTGGACGCGTTGGCGTCGACTCCCCCGGCGGTCTTGCCCGCCTTCGGGGTCCGCTTGGCCGCCTGAGCGTCGGAGGGCCCCTTGCGGCCCTTCGGCTCCCAGTGGTCGCCGACCTTCTCGAAGGAGTGCTTCAGCGCGGCGAAAGCCGTGCGGTGCGCCCGCTGTCCCTCACCGTAGGTCTCCACGGCGGAGTCGTGGGCCTTGATCCACGTTTTCTGCGCCTTCTCCGAGGAACGGCGCAGGGTCGACGGCAGTTCTTCCTGTACCGGCATTTCGAAATCACCTCATCTCACCTGTCAACGGCCTCCCTTCCCCCGCCGTCGCGCTTCATGTCACTCCGGACACCCGCGGGGGCGTCGTCCAGTTCGGCCAGCAGCCGGGCGCTCTCGCCCGCCCAGTGCGCGAGGCCGAGCCGCAGATGCGCCCGGTGCGCCGCCTCCGCGTGCTCCCTGCTCCGGACCGGGTCCCCCATCGCCCGGCACAACTCGGCCAGGACCAGGTGGACCGTTCCCCAGCCGAGCATCCCCGAGCCGTTACCGATGAGCCGGTCGCCGTAGGGCGCGAGCCGGTCGTACAGGGCGCCGGGCTCGGGAACGCCCAGCCTGACCGAGACGTGGGCCCACACGACGGTGACGAACTCCGCCGACCAGTCGTCGCGGATCACGGTCCCCCAGCGCCGCATCAGCGTGCGGGCCAGCTCGGGATCCCCCGCGTCGAGCGCGGCCAGGACCGCGACGGGACGCAGCGGCTCCATGTACGGCATGCCCGCGGCGGCCACCAGTCCGGGCAGGATCTCCGGGACCCGGCCCTGTCCCCTGCGGCAGGCGAACAGCGTCATCTGGCGGGCGTACTCCATCCCCCACATGGTGGACTTGTCGAGCAGGCCGCCGTACTCCTCCGTCAGCCGTTCGGCCCGCTCCCAGTCGCGGTCCAGGACGCGCCTGGAGGCCTCCGCGACCCGCACCATCGCCTCCAGCTCGGGCCTGCGGACCTCCTGCAGCAGGCGCTCGGCGCGCTCGAGGTCGCGCTCCCACTCCTGCAGCTCGCCCAGCCTGAACAGCGCGATCATGCGGAACACCCGTGCCACGATCTCCGTCGGAGCGGGCAGGTCCGGCAGCGCGAGCATCTCCTCGGCCGCCTGGCGGCGCTCGTCCTCACACTCGGCCACCCAGGCGGAGACCAGGTAGTTGTTGAGCGCGCGGGCCAGGAGCACGGGGTCGCCGATCTCCCGGGCGAGCTCGACCGCCTCGGCCGCCATCCGCTCGCCCTCGGCCCGCCGGGGACCGTAGTTGACCTCGACGGCGAGGGTGCCGAGCACCACGACCCGGTCCGCGGCGTCGAGCGGCTCCCTCAGCAGATCGTCCAGGAACGCGACCATCCGGGTGTCCACCACGCCGTAGGGCTGCCAGTTCCAGACGCTCAGGCAGCCGAACACGGCGACCGCCTCGACCATGGCCGACCGGTTCCCGGTCCGTGCCGCCAGGTCGATCGCCTCCTCCAGCGCCTCGCGCGCCCGCTGCAGGTCGCCCACGTCGCGCAGGGCCCTGCCGTACCCGATGAGCAGTTCGCAGCGGTCCTCGGGGGCCAGCGCCAGCGCCCGCTCCCAGAGGCGGACCGCCTCGTCGTAGGCGCGGCGCGCGGTCGCCTCCCCGGCGGCCGCGGCGGCGTAGCGCACGGCCTTGGCGGCGCCGCCGACCCTGGCCGCCATCGCGAAGTGGTGGGCCAGGCTCGTGAGCCTGGCCGTGTTCTCCCCGCCGGGCAGGGACTCCAGCGCCTCACCGGCCCGCAGGTGGAGCCTGGCCTGTTCCAGGCGCCCCAGCCCGGCGTAGAGGGTGTCGCGCACCAGCGCGTGGGAGAAGCGGTAGTCGAAACCGCCGGGGACCTCGACGACCAGCCCGGTCACGACGGCCGGTTCCAGCCGGAACAGGACCTCCTCGGCCGGTGTCCCCGTCATCGCCTCCAGCGCGTCGAAACCGATGTCGCGGCCGAGCACGGCGGCCGAGCGCAGCAGCTCCCCGGTGGGCTCGGGCAGCCTCGCCAGGCGTCTGCCCACCACCTCCCGCACCCCTTCGGGAATCCCGAGGGCGGTGCCGTCGAGCCGGTGCTCGCTGCCCAGCAGCCGCAGCAGCTCGCCGAGATAGAAGGGGTTGCCGCCGGACCGCTCGTGCAGCACCCCCGCCAGGTCGGGACCGGCACCGGCCAGGTCGTGCCGGGACAGGTAGGAGGAGACCTCCTCGCGGGTGAACGGCCGCAGCGGCATCCGCTCCGTCGTGGGCTCGCGCGACAGGGTGGCGAGGGTGGCGTTCAGCTGCTCGGGTTCGTCGCCGGGCTCGGGCCGCATGGTCACCAGCACCAGCATCGGCCTGCGGGACAGCTCGGCGGCGGCGAAGGCGAGCAGGCGCAGCGAGGACGCGTCGGCCCAGTGCAGGTCGTCCAGCACGACCAGCGCGGGGACGTCTCCGGACGTCAGGCCCGCGACGACCCGCTCGTGCAGCTCGAACAGGGCCGCTCCCGGATCGTCGTTCGCGGGCAGTTCCTGACCGGTGAGCATCCGCAGCGCGCCCGCGACGGCCGTACCGGCGGGCGAACCGGCCGGGGTCGCGGTCCGGGCGCCCACCGCGCCCACCGCGCCTACCGTGCCCACCGCGCCTTCCAGGTCGCGCAGCACCTGCAGCCACGGCCAGAACGCGGGAGCGCCGGTGTCCTCGGCGCAGCGGCCCCAGGCGACGGCCAGCCCGCGTGCCGCCGCCTCCTCCGCGGCGGCCTGGGCCAACCTGGTCTTACCGACCCCGGCCTCCCCGGTGACGAGCAGCACCCCGCCCCTGCCCCGCCGTACGCCGGCCAGCCGCTCCCCGATCCGGCGCATCTGCGCCTGCCTGGCGACCAGGTCGCCGCGGTACTCGCCCCGCGCCGTCTCGGGCGCATCGCGCTCGGCGACCGGGACCGGGACCGCCGGGTCGAGCTCGGGCGACTGGTCGAACACCGCCTGCTCCAGCCTGCGCAGCTCGGCGCCGGGCTCGATGCCGAGCTCCTCGGCGAGTACGGCGCGCACCCTGCGCAGCGCGGCGAGGGCGTCGGCCTGCCGTCCCGCCCGGTACAGGGCCCGCACCAGCAGCCCCCACAGGCGCTCCCGGTAGGGGTGGGCCTCGACCAGGCCCTCCAGGTCGGCGACGCAGGCCCCGCCGTCGCCGAGCGCGAGCCTCGCCTCGAACAGGTCCTCGACGGCCTGGGCGCGCAGCTCGGTGAGACGGGCGACGACCGGCTGGGCGAACTCGTATCCGGTGAACTCCGCCAGCGGTTCCCCGCGCCAGGTGGTCAGCGCCTGCTCCAGGAGCCGGATCGCGGCGCCGTACCGGCCCTGGGCGAGCTCGCGGCGGCCGTCCTCGGCCCAGGTGCGGAAGCGGACGAGATCGACCTGGACCGGCGCGACGGCCAGCAGGTAGCCGGGCGCGCGGGTCAGCAGGACCTTGGACGGCGCGCGGGGCGCGCGTTCGGGCTCCAGCGCCCGCCGCAGCAGCGAGATGTAGGCCTGGAGCGTTCCCGTGGCGCTGGAGGGGGCCTCCCCCTCCCACAGTTCGTCCATCAGCCGGTCCAGGGAGACGATCCGTCCCGGATCGAGCGCCAGCATGGCCAGTACGGCCCGCTGCTTGGGGGTGCCGATCTCCACCGGGCGGCCACCGGCGTCGGTGACCTCGAGCGGCCCGAACAAGCGCACCGACAGCGCTGACTCCATGCGTCCTCATTCCAGCCCGCGCCCACGGGGTCGCTCTGGTCTGATTCGTTAGCGTAGAGCCGTTTCAGTCATCCGGAAACCCGTCCCCCGGCCTGTCCGTGCCCCTATCCGTGCCCTGCCCGCCCCCCGGTCCGCCACGCACGGCGACGGCCGGCGGTTCGCGGCGGAATCCCGGCGGCGCGCGCGGCCCGTCTCCGGCCGCACGGCACGGCCGCGCGCCGCGCTCTTGACGGCACCGGTCAGATCGATTAGACCACAGGGAGCCCGTTGATCACCCCCCAGGGAGAGCAGCATGTCTGACAGCTCGTTGTTACGCCTCGCGGCACGCGCCGCGGTGGCGACGGTGACGGTGTGTTCGCTGACCGCGTTGGGAGCCGCGCCCGTCTCGGCGGCCACGGACGCGGCCGGGGACAGGCCTCCGAGGACGACGAAGGGGCCGTGCCAGTACACCGAGACCCCCGACGACCCGGCCGCCCGCAAGGTGCCGCTGCCGCCGGACCCGCGCCGCACTCCCACCCGGCGGACCTCCGCGGTCCTGAAGACCAACCACGGCACCATCGGGCTCACCCTCGACGCGGCCAAGGCGCCGTGCACGGTGCAGAGCTTCGTGCACCTGATCCAGCACGGGTTCTACGACGTCACCGCGTGCCACCGGCTGACCGCCTACGACCGGCTGAAGGTACTGCAGTGCGGCGACCCCAAGTTCACCGGTGAGGGCGGGCCGGGCTACCGCTACAAGGACGAGCTGCCCACCGATCTGCCGCCGTGGCCGGGCGACACCACCGGGACGCGCAAGACGTACGCGCGCGGGGTGCTGGCCATGGCCAACGCCGGCCCCGACACCAACGGCAGCCAGTTCTTCCTGGTCTACGGCGACTCCGGGCTGGCCCCCAACTACACGGTCTTCGGGACCGTCGACGCCGCCGGGCTCGCCACCCTGGACCGCATCGCCGCCGGCGGCATCCAGCCCTCCCCGGACGGCCCCACGCCGCCGGTGGACGGCAAGCCCGTCCTCCCGGTGAGGATCGCCGACGCCCGGGTCTGCCGCTAGTCACCCGCCGCGCGGAAGGTCAGATGGGGGCGCCGTCGTCCTCGTCGCCCTGTCTCGGGCCCGGACTTCCCGTCCCGCCGCCCGAGGGAGACGGCGAGGGGGTCGGCCGCCCCGGCTCCGTGGTCGCCGGGACCGGCGGCGGGGTCGGCACGAACGTCGTCTGCGGCAGCGGTCTCGGCGGCGGCGCCCCCTCCTCCTCCCGGTGCAGCAGCAGCCAGACCATCACGGCCAGCAGCACCAGCAGCACGGTCAGCGCGGCCCCGGCGACGACCACCGACCGGCGGGGCTCGACGGGCGGCGGCGCGGCCCGGGGCGGGGCGGGCAGCGCAGGGGAGCGGTCGCTCACCCAGTGCGGCGCGAAGTCCGGGCCGTGCCGCTCGCCGATCAGCGTGCCGCTCACCAGCACCGGCTCCAGGAACCGCTCGGCTCCCGCCCTGTCCGGTTCGTACGGCGTGGCCACCCACGGCGCGCTCCCGCCGTCCATGGCCAGCACCTGCGGCGGCGCGTCGGCCACCGCCGTACGGCCGCGCGCGGCCCTGGCCATCCAGCCGCGCACGCCGGAGCGGCTCGCCGCCGCCTCGCGGATGCCGGTGACGAACCGGTCGCGGGCGGCCGGGTCGGTCGCGGCCCCCTTGGTGAGCACCGCGACCGAGACCGCCCTGCCGTCGGGCGCCTGCCCGAGGTAGACCAGCCCCGCGGGCCCCACCCTCAGGCGGCCCCGCAGGACGAAGGGCCCCAGCTGGGGCGGATCACCGTACTGGAGCGGACTGGCCACGCCTGCCATGAAAGCACACGGCGGGGATCGGGCCCCGTCCGCGGACACACCGTTGTGGGTACGAACAGGAAATGCGCACCCGACCAGCCGTGCGACCCGGCATTTCATTTGGTGGAATATCAACATGACCGTCGCCGAAGAACTACCGAGCGAGATCGACACCGGACTGCTGCGCGAGGCCCTGGCCGAGGTCCGGCGGGTCATCGTGGGCCAGGAGCACATGGTGGAGCGGCTGCTCGTGGCGTTGCTCGCGCGCGGTCACTGCCTGCTCGAGGGCGTGCCGGGCGTCGCCAAGACCCTGGCGGCCTCGACGCTGGCCACGGTGGTCGGCGGCGACTTCGCCCGCATCCAGTTCACCCCGGACCTCGTTCCCAGCGACATCGTGGGAACCCGGGTCTACCATCCCTCCCGCGAGGCCTTCGACGTCGAGCTCGGGCCGGTGTTCGTCAACTTCCTGCTCGCCGACGAGATCAACCGCGCCCCGGCCAAGGTGCAGTCGGCGCTGCTGGAGGTCATGGCCGAGCGCCAGGTGACGCTGGCCGGGCGGACCCACCCGCTGCCGAAGCCGTTCATCGTGCTGGCCACCCAGAACCCGATCGAGTCGGAGGGCGTCTATCCGCTCCCCGAGGTCCAGCGCGACCGGTTCCTGTTCAGGATCCGCGTCATCCACCCCACCGCCCACGAGGAACTGGAGATCCTCCACCGGATGAGCGTGGCCCCTCCCGTTCCCAGGGCGGTGCTCGACCCGGCGCGGCTGGCCGCGCTGCAGGCCGCGGCCGACCAGGTCTCGGTGCACCAGCTGGTCGCCGACTACGTGGTCCGGCTGGTGATGGCCACCCGCTCCCCGGCCGAGTACGGCCTGGCCGGGCTGGAGGACAACATCGAGATCGGGGTCAGTCCCCGCGCCACGCTGGGCCTGGTCGCCGCGGGACGCGCGCTGGCCCTGCTGCGGGGCCGCGACTACCTGCTGCCCGACGACGTCCGTGACGTGGCCGTGGACGTGATGTCCCACCGGCTGATGCTCACCTTCGACGCCCTGGCCGACGGGGTCGACCCGGAGGACGTGGTCAGGCAGGTGCTGGCCGTCGTGCCCCCGCCCCTGGTCGTGTGGAACCAGGGACCCCGGTGACGGGCGTCATGAGCGCCTCCGAGCAGGCCCTGCGCCGGCTCGAACTGACCATCGTCAGACGCCTCGACGGGCTGCTGAACGGCTCCTACCAGGGCCTTCTCCCCGGCCCTGGCAGCGAGTTCGGCGACAGCAGGGTCTACGTCCCCGGCGAGGACGACATCCGCAGGATGGACTGGGCGGTGACCGCCCGCACGAGCGTCCCGCACGTGCGGGACCTGATCGCCGACCGGGAGCTGGAGACCTGGGCACTGGCCGACCTGTCGCCCAGCATGGACTTCGGCACGGCCGGGATGGAGAAACGGGACCTGGTCGTGGCCGCGATCGGCGCGGTCGGCTTCCTGACGGGCCGGATCGGCAACCGGTTCGGGACGTACGTCCTGCACGACGAGTACATCCACCGGATGCCCGCCAGGGGCGGCAAGCCCGCCCTGTACGGCCTGCTGCACTCGCTGACGGCCGCCCCCAGGGGCCGCCCCGTCGCCGACGCCCCCGACCTGTCCGAGGCGATCGAGGTGCTCGCCGCGGCACGGCGGCGGCGTGGCCTGCGGATCGTCGTCTCCGACTTCCTGGACGCCGAGCCCACCCTCGACCCGGATGTGGAACTGCCCTGGGAACGGCCGATCCGCCGCCTGGCCGCCCGGCACCAGGTGCTGGCCATCGAGGTGATCGACCCGCGCGAGCTGGAGTTGCCGCCGGTGGGGCTGGTCAGCCTGACCGACCCCGAGACGGGCCGGGGCCGCAGGATCCGGCTGACCGCCAAGGTGCGCGCGGCCTACGCGCAGGCGGCCGCCGCGCAGCGGGCGACGACCCGGCTGGCGCTGCGCCGCTGCGGGGTGGCGCACCTGGTGCTGCGCACCGACCGCGACTGGGTGGCGGACATCGCGCGTTTCGTCCTGCGGCAGCGGCACACGGCCCACCTGGCACACCGGCACCCCATGTCAGGAGCGGCGCGATGACCTTCCTCTCACCGGCGTGGCTGTGGCTGTTCGCCGTGCTCGCGCTGGTCGTCGCGGGCTACGTGGCCGCCCAGTTCGCCCGGCGGCGCTACGCGCTGCGCTTCACCAACCTGCCGCTGCTGACGCTGGTCGCCCCCTCGGGCCCCGACTGGCGCAGGCACGTCGCCCCGGTGCTGTTCCTGGTGATGATGGGCCTGCTGGTCGTCGGCGCGGCGCGGCCGGCCGACTCGGTGCGGGTGCCGCGCGACCGCGCGACCATCATCGTCGCGCTGGACGTCTCGCTGTCGATGGAGGCGGCCGACGTCCAGCCCTCCAGGCTGGCCGCGGCCAGGGAGGCGGCCCAGAAGTTCGTCAGGGACCTGCCGGAGCGTTTCAACGTCGGGGTCGTCGCCTTCGCCCGCTCGGCGTCGGTCGTGGTCTCCCCGACCACCGACCACCAGGCGGTGATCACCTCGCTCGGCAACCTGACCACCCGGGCCGGCACCGCCATCGGCGAGGCGGTGTTCAGCTCGATCGACTCCATCCGCTCCTTCGACCAGCAGGCGGTCACCGACCCGCCGCCCGCCGCGATCGTACTGCTGTCCGACGGCGACAACACCTCGGGCCGGTCGGTGGCGGAGGCGATCGAGGCGGCGATGAACGCGCGCGTTCCGGTCTCCACGATCGCCTACGGCACCCAGGAGGGCACCGTCTCGATCGACGGCCGCGACGTGAACGTGCCGGTCAACAAGACCACCCTGCAGACCCTGTCCGACGGCACCTCCGGACGGGCCTACGAGGCGGAGTCGAGCAGCCAGCTGCGGGAGGTCTACGAGCAGATCGGCACCTCGCTCGGCTACCGGATGGTCAACCAGGAGATCAGCCAGTGGTTCGTCGTGGCGGCGATCGCGACCGGGCTGCTGGTCGCGGTGTCCGCGGGACTGCTGGGATCACGGCTGCCCTGACCCGCTCGCCACCGTTGGTAACGTTCTACGACGTGGCACACTACTTCGAGGAGCGCCCCGAGACCGCCAGCCGCCCCGGTTCGGTCACGCTCGTGCTCCCCGACCTTCACCTGAGGCTGGAGACCGACAGCGGGGTCTTCTCCCCCGAGCGGGTCGATCAGGGCACCCGCATCCTGCTGGAGAGCGTGCCTCCGCCTCCCGCCGAGGGCGACCTGCTCGACCTGGGCTGCGGCTACGGGCCGATCGCGCTGACGATGGCCTCGCGGGCCCCCGGGGCGACCGTCTGGGCGGTGGACGTCAACCGCCGGTCGGTGGAGTTGTGCGCCAGGAACGCCCGGGCCGCCGCCCTTGACAAAGTAAGGCCGGTGCACGTCGACGAGGTGCCGCCCGAGATCCGCTTCTCCGCCATCTGGTCCAACCCGGCGATCCGCATCGGCAAGACCGCGATGCACGAGATGCTCACCCGCTGGCTGTCGCGGCTCACCCCCGACGGCGTCGCCTACCTGGTGGTCCAGAAACACCTGGGCTCCGACTCCCTGCAGCGCTGGCTGAACGAGCAGGGCTGGCCCACGACCCGCGCCGCCTCCCGCTCCTCCTACCGGATCCTCCGGGTCGAGGCCGGATCCGCCGGGGCCGCCGGCTCCGGCCGGGCGGGCGGCGAACCACGAACGAACGAGGAACGGTGAACGACCGATGACCGCCAACCCGCGCAGGCAGCTGCGGCCGACCGACGTCAAGCGGCTCAACCGCACCTGGCGCAGGAACACCGAGGGGCGGCTGGCCCTCATCGTGGAGTCGGTGACCGGGCCGTTCAACATCGGCTCCATCTTCCGCACGGCCGCCGCCTTCGGCGTCGAGCGGATCTGGCTGGCCGGCAACGCGACTCCCCCGACCAACCCCAAGGCGCAGAAGACCGCGCTGGGCACCGACCGCCTGGTGGCCTGGGAGGAGCCGGTGCCGGCGGCCGAGGCCGTACGGGCCGCCAGGCAGGACGGGTTCAGGGTGGTCGCGGTCGAGCTGACCGGGGACGCGGTCCCGCTGCACGAGGCGAAGCTGGACGGCGACGTGTGCCTGGTGGTCGGCAGCGAGGACCACGGCTGTTCCCCCGCGCTGCTGGAGGCCGCGGACGCCGTCTGCTACATCCCGCAGGTCGGCCGGGTCGGCTCGTTCAACGTGGGGGTCGCCACCGCGATCGCGGTGGCCGAGGCCCGGCGCCAGGAGTGGGCGGGCAGGCCGAGCCCGGCCGGGGAGACCGGGCCGCAGGAGGCCGCCGGGCGGGAGTGAGGACGCCGCGGACGGAGAAGAGGGCGCCGCAGGCGGGGGTGAGGGCGCCGCGGGAGGCCGCCGGGCGGGAGTGACGACGGCTTGGCGGCCCGTGACCCAAACGTTCACCCGGCCGCGATGACGAGCCGCGCTCACAGCGGGCATACTCCTGCACGTGCAGCACCGCTACGCGTTCCTCGACCATCCCGGCCCGCTCGCCTTCGCCCACCGGGGCGGAGCCGCCGAGGGCCGGGAGAACACCCACGCCGCGTTCGCCCGTGCCGTCGAGCTCGGATACACCTATCTGGAGACCGACGCGCACGCCACCTCCGACGGAGTGTTGCTGGCCTTCCACGACCACACCCTCGACCGGGTGACCGACCGGCGGGGCAGGATCGCCGCCCTGCCGTACCGTCTGGTGCGCGAGGCCCGGATCGACGGCGTCGACGAGATCCCGCTCATGGACGACCTGCTGGGTTCGTGGCCCGAGGCGCGCTTCAACATCGACGTCAAGGAGGCCTCGGCCATCGCGCCGCTGGCCGAGTCGATCAGGCGGACCAACGCCTACGACCGGATCTGCCTCACCTCCTTCTCCGACGAGCGGCTGATCCGCGCCCGCGCGGCGATCGGCAGGCCGGTGTGCTCCTCCCTCGGGCCGCGCGGCGTCGCCACGCTGCGCGCCGCGGCGACAACCTCGGGATACGGCCGCCTGCTCACGCGCCTGGCCCGGGCGGGCGTGCCGTGCGCGCAGGTCCCGCTGGGCTTCCGCGGCCTGCGCGTCACCACGGCCGCACTGGTCCGTACGGCGCACGCCCTCGGCATGCAGATCCACGTGTGGACCGTCAACGACCCCCGGGAGATGGAGCGTCTGCTCGACCTCGGCGTGGACGGCGTGATGACCGACAACATCTCCGGCCTCCGCGAGGTGCTGGAGGCACGCGGCCAGTGGCATCCGGGAGGCCTCGCCGCCTGACGACCGCCTGAGGACCGCGACCTCCGGACTCCCCCCGCTCCCCCGCCCCTCCCCCGAACGACTCCCCCGTCCCTCCCCCGAATCTCTCCCCGCCCCCCGCCGGCCTCCCGTTCCTCCCCGACCCCCCGCCGGCCTCCCGTTCCTCCCCGACCCCCCGCTCCCCCGGACGACTTTCCCGCCCCCGCTTCTCCGAACAGCCCTCCCGGGCTCCCCGGACGCCGCGAACGGCCTCCGGTCCCGGACATCCCCGCCCTCCACAGCGAACCGAGGACCGCCCATGATCGCCGACCAGGTCGTCGAGGACTCCCCCCAGACCCGCCGCCGCGAGCAACGCGGCTGGTACTTCTACGACTGGGCGACCTCCGCCTTCAACTCCACCGTCCTGACGGTCTTCCTCGGCCCCTACCTGACGACGATCGCGGAGAACGCCGCCCAGGGCCGCCCGTACGTGCCGGTGCTCTGGTTCGAGGTGCGGCCCAGCGCGTACTACTCCTTCGTGGTCGGCGCCGCGGCGATCCTGCAGATCCTCGTGATGCCCGTCGCCGGAGCCCTGGCCGACTACACGGGGCGCAAGAAGGAGCTCATGAGCCTGTTCGCCTACATCGGCGCGGGGGCCACGATCTGCCTGTGGTTCGTCGCCGGTGAGAGATACCTGCTGGGCGGAGCGCTGTTCGTCGTGGCCAACCTGGGCTACGCCGCCGCGGTCGTCATCTACAACTCGTTCCTGCCCGACATCTCGACGCCCGACGAGCGCGACGGTGTCTCCGCGCGGGGCTGGGGTTTCGGCTACCTCGGCGGCGGCCTGCTGCTGGCCCTCAACCTCGGCCTCTTCCTGGGCCACGAGTCCCTCGGCGTCGGCGAGGGCGACGCCGTGCGCATCTGCCTGGCGTCGGCCGGCCTGTGGTGGGCGGCGTTCACGGTCATCCCGATGCTGCGGCTGCGCAACCGGCGCGCGCGGGGCGCGGAGGCCGGGGGCGCGGGCCGGGCCGTGACCGGGAGCTTCCGGCAGCTGGGCCACACCATCTCGGGGCTGCGGCGCTACCCGCTGACGCTGGCCTTCCTCGTCGCCTACCTGATCTACAACGACGGGGTGCAGACCGTCATCTCGTTCTCGGCCACCTACGCCGACAAGGAGCTGGGGCTGAGTCAGACCGTACGGATCGCGGCGATCCTGATGGTGCAGTTCGTCGCCTTCGGCGGCGCGCTGCTGCTGGGCAGGCTCGCCACCTCCTACGGGACGAAACGCGTCGTGATGGTCGCGCTGGTGGCCTGGATGGCCGTGGTCGCCGTGGCCTACTTCCTGCCCAGGGGGTCGGCGCTGCCGTTCTTCGCGCTGGGATTCGCCATCGCGATCGTGATGGGCGGCACCCAGGCCCTGTCGCGCTCGTTGTTCTCCCACGTGATCCCGGCGGGCAGGGAGGCGGAATATTACAGCCTCTACGAGATCAGCGACAAGGGCTCGACGTTCCTCGGCTCGTTCACCCTCGGCCTGGCGCTCCAGATGACCGACAGCTACCGGCTCGGCATCATCTCCCTGGTGGCGTTCTTCCTGATCGGGCTCGTCCTGCTGGCGGCCGTCAACCTGCCCAGGGCCATCAGGGCTGCGGGCAACCCGGTGCCGGAGCACATCTGAGGACCCCTCCGAAGGATCTCGCCGCAGACCGGGTCAAGAACGCGCGATTGGATCACGTCATGTGTGGGAATCCACACACGGTATCAAGCGTTGTACGCCGTGGGAGACGAACCCCTCACGACGGGGCCCTCAGGAGGCATTGAGACATGGGCGAGCGTGCGCTACGCGGTACCCGACTCGGGGCGACCAGCTACGAGAACGACCGCAACACCGATCTGGCCCCGCGCCAGGAGGTGTCCTACACCTGCCCGAAGGGCCATCGATTCGACGTTCCCCTCGCCGCGGAGGCCGAGATCCCGGCGACCTGGGAATGCCGCATGTGCGGCGCGACCGCCCTGCGGGTGGACGGCGAGCTGCCCGAGGCCAAGAAGGCCAAGCCCCCACGGACGCACTGGGACATGCTGCTGGAGCGCCGCACGATCGAGGACCTGGAGGAGGTGCTCAACGAGCGCCTGGCGATTCTACGCGCCCAGCGCCGAAAGAGCGCCTGAACCACCGTTCGACGAGAGATCGGGCCCCCGGCACGCGGAAGGAGTGCCGGGGGTTCGCGCTGTCCGGGCCCGGTGCCCCAGGGGTTTCCGGCCGCCCTGCCACCGGCACCCTCCACCTGCACCGATACTGGGACGGTGCTGAGCAGTCAACGCCTGCGGGTGCTCCTGGAGGTCTTCAGGACGGGAAGCATCGCGGGAGCCGCGCGCGTCCTGCGGCTCTCGCCGTCCGCCGTGTCCCACCAGCTGTCCAAGCTGGAGGAGGAGGCCGGCGTCGGCCTGGTCGAGCGGGGCGCGCAGAGCCTGCGGCTGACCGCGGCGGGGCGGCGGCTCGCGACCAGGGCGCAGGAGGTCCTGGACATCATCGAGGCCGCGGAGAAGGATCTGCTCGCCCAGGCCAGGGCGGACGCCGGGCAGCTGCGGATCGGGTTCTTCGCCTCCGCGGGCTACCGGCTGCTGCCGCTGGCTCTGTCGACCTTCACCGCCCGCCACCCCGCCGTCGAGCTGGACCTGGTGCTCGGCCAGCCGCACGAGCTGCTGCCCGACCTGGAGCGCGGCGCCCTCGACGTCCTGGTGGTCTTCGAGCACGCGCTCGATCCGTGGAAGTCGCCGGAGGGGGTCGAGGTCACCCACCTGTTCGACGAGCCGCAACTCCTCGTCGTGCCGCTGGGCCACCCCGCCGGGCAGCGGCAGCGCGTACGGCTCGCCGACCTGGCCGAGGAGCCGTGGATCACCACCTACGGCACCGACACCCCGGTCTCGGTGCTGGAGCGTGCCAGCGCGCTGGAGGGGTTCAATCCGACGATCCGCTGCCGCAGCGACCACTACGAGGTCACGCTGGGACTGGTCAGGGCCGGGCTGGGGGTGGCCCTGGTGCCCAGCCTCGGGGCCCAGGGCGCCGCGGGCATCCAGGTGTGCCGGCTGGACGGTCCCAGGCTCTTCCGCAGGATCGGCGCCGCGATCCGCCCGACGAACCCCAACCCGGCGCTGCGGTCCTTCATCGACTACCTGCGCGACGCCTCGGCCCAGATCCGCAACGCCCTGCGCTGACGGCGGGAACGGGGCACGGGGTGCGCGTTCACCTTCCGACGAACAGGCCCGGGGTGCGGTCCCTCCAGGGGGCGGCCCGTTCGAGGCGGGCGGCGACCCGCAGCAGCAGGTCCTCGCGGCCGTAGGGGGCGACGAGCTGCACGCCGATCGGCAGCCCGCTCTCGCTCCAGCCCAGCGGCAGGCTGACGGCGGGCAGGCCCGCGATGTTGAACACCACGGTGAACGGCCCGTAGTCGAACAGCGACCGGTGCCAGCCGTCCATGTCGTGGCCGGGGTCGTCGTAACGCAGGGTGCCGTGCGGGGCGGGCAGCCGCCCCAGGGTGGGGGTGACCAGGAGGTCGTGGCCGGTGAAGAACGCGCCGACCGACCGGCTCACCCGGTTCTGCGCGTCGAGCGCGGCCATCAGGTCGAGGGGGCCGAGGTCCTTCACCTCCCGGAGCGCGTTCACGGTGACCGCCTCCAGCCCGCCGGGGTCCGCCGTGAGCGCGGCCGAGGCGACGCACGCGATCGCGACCGGCACGACGCCCCGCATCACGAGGTCCCAGTCGACGGCCGGGCTCGCCCCTGTGACGAGGTGTCCCATCTCCTCCAGCAGCTCACCGGCCCGGACCGCCGCCGCGGCCACCTCGGGGTCCACCGGCGCGCCCGACCACGCCTCGGTGGTCACCGCGACCCGCAGTGTTCCCGGGCCGGCCTCCAGCTCGTCGGCGTAGCGCCGGGCCGGGGGCGGCGCGGTGTACCTGTCGCCGGCGGCGGGACCGTGGACGGCGTCGAGGAGGTGGGCGGCGTCGCGGACGGTACGGGTCAGCCCGAAGTCGCAGGACATCCCGAACGTCACCTCGGCCGCGTCGGGACCGGGCGAGACGCGGCCCCGGCTCGGCTTGAGCCCGACCAGCCCGCAGCAGGAGGCGGGCACGCGGATGGAGCCGGCGCCCGCGGGGGGGGGGGCGGGGGGGGGCGCGGGCGC
>NZ_JBFBCF010000044.1:64795-73983 GCF_040683035.1 Streptosporangium sp. NPDC051022
GTCGTGTGCTCTTCCGCGGGGGCGCCGGCCAGTTCGGCGTCCAGGGCGGCGGCGCCGCCGCTCGACCCGCCGACGCCCCGCTCCGGGTCCCAGGGGTTGCGGGTCGGCCCGTGCTTGACCGACTCGGTGGAGAAGCTGACCACCATCTCCGGCACGGTGGTCAGCCCCAGGGTGACCAGGCCCGCCGCCCGGAACCGCGTCATCAGCTCGCTGTCGCGCCGGGCGACGGCGTTCTCCAGCCCCCGGCTGCCCAGGAAGAACGGGACCCCCTCCGCCATCGGGCCGCTGTCCTTGATCAGGAACGGCACACCGGCGAGCGGCCCGTCCGCCGCGTGGTCGAGCGCCGGGGAGAACGGTGGCAGCGCCAGGGCGTTGAGCTCGGCGTCGGCCGCGGCCAGGGCCCGCCGGGCGGCGTCCTCGACCTCGGCCGCGGTGACCTCACCCGCCGCGATCAGGTCGCGCAGCCCGACGGCGTCGTGACGGGCGTACTCGTGAAGCTCCACTGGCGTTCCTCCTGTCGGCGGCACCGCCCGTTCCGCTCCCGCGGGCGATGCCCGTGCTTGCGAACAGTGTTAGCGCGTTCCACAGGTGGAATTCCACCGTTTCCCGGAGTTTTCCGACAAAGGTGACAGCGATGGATGAAATCCATCACCAATGTGTCAGGATCGCCTCAGGCCAGGCCCGCCAGGCGGCCGATGGCCAGACCGGCCTCGCGGGCACGCCCCACCAGGGCGTGCTCGGCCCCGGCGGGGCCGTTGACCAGCACGGCGTAGCCGAGCCGGCGCTCCGGGCCGATCATCACTCCCACGTCGGCCCGCACCCCGGTGTCCGTGCCGGTCTTGTTGGCGACCCAGACCCTCCCCCGGGGAGCGGAGGCGGGAACCTCCCGGTCCTCGGCCTCGTGGGCCAGCAGGGCGGGAACCAGGCTGCGGTCGCCGTTGCAGGCCATCCAGCCCAGCATGATCCTGGTCCACTCCTCCCGTCCGTCGAGTCCGGCCGCGAACCGGGCGAGCTCGCCCGCCGTGCCCACGGCGAACGTCGGCGGGTGGGACGGCAGCCTGGGCTCTCGGATCCGGTCGAGGATCCGGGTGCGGACGAACCCCAGCCCGGCGGCGTTCTCGGCCACCCGGTCCAGGCCGATCCGGCGCAGCAGGGCGTTGGTCGCGGTGTTGTCGCTCACCGAGGCGACGAGCACGGCGAGGTCCCCGATCGGCCAGCGGCGTCCCGACAGGACGCCCAGGAGGCCGGATCCGCCACAGCGGTCGTCCTCCTCGATCTCGACCACCTCGGCGGGATCGAGGCCGCCCGCCGCGATCCCCCGGGCGACGGCCGCCAGCAGCAGCAGCTTGCCGACGCTGGCGAGGGTCAGCTCGGTGTCCTCGTGCAGGGCGATCAGGCCCGGTACGGACACTGCCAGCACGCCCGGCGCGGCGTCCCGCTCGAAGCCGGTCACGTTCCCCGTCTCCTTCCCGGTTCCCTCCCCTCCCGCGCTCACGTGGTGAGCACCGATCCGGGCTTGGCACCCGTCTCCACGCCGTCGCGGACCACGATCTCCCCCGCGACGATCACCGCGTGGATCCCGGCCGGCGGCACCAGCGGGTCGGTGAAGGTGGCGCCGTCGGCGATCGTGGCCGGATCGAAGACCACCAGGTCGGCGTGCGCGCCGTCGGCGATCACACCGCGTCCCCGCAGCCCGAACCTCGCCGCGGCCATGCCCGTCATCTTGTGCACGGCCGTCTCCAGGCTGAGCAGTCCCAGCTCCCTGACGTAGTGGCCGAGCACCCGGGGGAACGTTCCCGCCCAGCGCGGGTGGGGGCGGCCGCCCGGCTTGGGCACGCCGTCGGAGCCGATCATCGAGTACGGCGCGGCCAGCACCCGCCGTACGTCGTCCTCGATCATGGAGTGGCTGATGATCGTGACCTCGCCCTGCTCGGCGACGAGCAGGGCGGCGGCCACGTCGAGGGGGTCCTGGCCGCGGGTGACGGCCAGCTCGGCGATCGTGAGCCCCTCCGTTTCGGAGTGGCGTGGCGCACAGGCTATCGAGATGCGGTCCCAGCCACCGTTGCCGACGGTGTTCTCCCATCCGGGGACACCCTCGGCGATGGCCAGCCGCATCAGGTCGCGCTGGCCGGGGTCGGCCAGGCGTGCCGTCAGAGCGGATATTCCACCCTCGGAAGCCCAGGGCGGGAGCATCGCACCCAGCGCCGTACTTCCCGCAGTATAGGGATATACGTCACATGTCACATCCATCCCCCCCGCCCGCAGGGCGGCGATCCGGGGCAGAGTGCGCTCGGTGCGCCCCCAGGCGTACTTCCCGGCGGTCTTGTGGTGGGAGACGTGCAGCGGGGCGCCGCTCCTGGCCGCGATCTCGACGGCCTCCTCCAGCGCCTCCTCCACACGCGACATCTCGTCGCGCAGGTGGGTGACGTACGGCTTGCCGTGCCGGGCCGCGACGGCGGCCAGCGCGACCACCTCGTCCGTGCCCGCGTAGGTGCCGGGGGTGTAGATCAGCCCGGTGGACAGCCCGGCCGCGCCCGCGGCCAGCGCCCGGTCGAGCAGCCCGCACATGGCCTCCAGCTCCCCGGGGGTGGCGGCCCTGTCGACGGGGCCCATCACCCCGTTGCGCAGCGTGCCGTGCCCGACCAGGGAGGTGAGGTGGTTGGCCCTCGGCACCGCGGTGTGCGCGGCGGCGAACTCGGCGAACCCCTCGTACATCCCGACGTCCCCGCCGAAGTAGACCCGGGCCTCGGCGCGCATCGCGGCCAGCCGTTCCGGCAGCGCGGGGAAGAGGCTGGAGCCGCAGTTCCCGGAGATCTCGGTGGTCACCCCCTGCAGGATGGGGGCCAGGACTATCTCTCGGCCCAGTTCCCCGTCGATCAGGGTGACGCCGTCGGAGTGGGTGTGCACGTCGATGAACCCGGGGGCGACGACGAGACCGGTCACGTCCAGGGTCTCGCGCGCCGTGGCCGGGCCTCCCGGGGGGAGCAGCGTGAGACGGCCTCCGGCCATACCGATGTCGGCACGGCGCGAGGCATCGGCCCCCGCCGTTCCGTCGACCACGAGGCCACCGCGCAGCAGCAGCTCGAAGTGGGTCACAGGACCTGCCCGAGGAAGGTGCGGAAACGTTCGTGCTTGGGGTCGGCGAGCACCTCGCGGGGGTTGCCCTGCTCGACGATCACCCCTCCGTCAATGAAGATCAAGTTGTCGCCGACCTCGCGCGCGAAGCCCATCTCGTGGGTCACCACCATCATCGTCATGCCGCTGGCGGCCAGGTCCTTCATGACCGCGAGCACCTCCTGGACCAGCTCGGGGTCCAGCGCGCTGGTCGGCTCGTCGAAGAGCATCAGCTTGGGGTCCATGGCCAGGCTGCGGGCGATCGCCACCCGCTGCTGCTGGCCGCCGGAGAGCTGGGCGGGGTAGTGGTCCGCCCGGCCCGCCAGGTCGACCCGCTCCAGCAGCTCCAGCGCCCGCTTCCTGGCGACGTCCCTGGCGACGCCCTTGACGACGACCGGGCCCTCCATGACGTTCTCCAGCGCGGTGCGGTGCGGGAACAGGTGGAAGCGCTGGAACACCATGCCGATGTCCTGCCGCTGGGCGCACAGCTGGGAGGGACGCAGGTGGTGGAGGCGGTCACCCTGCTCGGCGTAGCCGATCAGGTCGCCGTCCACCCAGATGCGGCCCGAGTCGATGGTCTCCAGCCGGTTGACGCAGCGCAGCAGCGTCGACTTGCCCGACCCCGAGGGGCCGACGACGCAGACCACGCCGCCCACGGGCACGTCCAGGCTGATGCCCTTGAGCACCTCGACGGAACCGAAGCACTTGCGGACCGAGCGGATCCTCACCATGGGCTCGGCCCCGGCTGCGGCTGCGGCCCCGGATGTGGACACGGTTCGGGCCATCACACGCTCCCCTTGCCGAACGGCCGCAGGTTGCGGCGGACCCTCGTGCTCAGCGCGTGGTGACCGCGCTCGAACCGCTTCTCGATGAAGTGCTGGCCGATGCTCGCGATGGTGGTGAGCACGATGTACCAGATGGAGGCCACGATGAGCATCGCGATGACCTCGAAGTTGCCCAGGTAGATGCGCTGGGTCACGGTCAGCAGCTCGGCTCCCGCGATGACCGAGACCATCGAGGTGGTCTTGAGCATCGAGATGAACTGGTTGCCGGTCGGCGGGATGATCACGCGCATCGCCTGCGGGAGCACCACCCGGCGGAGCACCTGCCGGTGCGACATGCCGAGTGCCTCCGCCGCCTCGCGCTGCCCGGGGTCGACCGAGCGGATACCCGCCCTGACGATCTCGGCCATGTAGGCGCCCTCGTTGATCGCCAGGCCCAGCAGGGCCGCGGTGAAGGGGGTGATCAGCGCGTTGGCCTGCCACTCGATCAGCTTGGGGCCGTCGAAGGGCACGCCGATGCCGAAGGAGGGGAAGACCAGCCCGATGTTGAACCAGAAGATCAGCTGGACCAGCAGCGGGGTACCCCGGAAGAACCAGGTGTACAGGGCCGAGGCGCCCCGCAGGACGGGGCTGCCGGACAGCTGCATCACCGCGGCGAGGATGCCCAGCGCCAGGCCGATCACCATCGACAGCACGGTGAGCTGGATCGTGACCCACAGACCGCCGAGGATCCTGCCGTCCGTCAGGTAGGAGACGATGACGTCCCAGTGCAGGTTCTCGTTGACGATGATCGTGTAGAGCAGCCAGACCATGAAGAACAGGGCCACCACCGCCGCGACCCACCGCCCCGGGCGGGGCGGGCGGATCGCGTCGATCGGCAGGTGCTCTTCCCCGGCCGTCCCGGGGGTCTGGACCGCCTCGGGGGTCTTGGTCACTTCCATGGCTTCGTGTTGACCATGGCCTCGGAGACGGCGTTGGTCCCGACACCGTACTTGTCGAGGACCGCCTTGTAGCCGCCGTCGGCCAGCAGCTCCTGCATGGCCTTGGCCACGGCGTCGCGCAGCTCGGTGTTGCGGCGGTCGATCGCGATGCCCCAGGGACCCGCGTCGTACTGCTCGGGCAGCACGTCGTACTTACCGGTCTCCTTGGCGTACATGGCCGCGACGGGCGAGTCGACGATGGTGGCGACCGCGCGCCCGGAGTCGATGCTCAGCAGGCCGGTCGGCGCGTCCTCGCTCTGCATGATCTGCATCTTCTTGTCGCACTTGTCGTCCTGCCGCTGCCCGATCGCGAGGTTCGAGCTGCCCTTGGCCAGCACGACGGTGCGGCCGCACAGGTCCTCGAGCGTCTTGATGCCCTCGGGGTTGCCCTTCTTGACCATGATGGCCCCGCCGGCGTTGAAGTAGTCGACGAAGTCGACGGCCGCGCGGCGCGCCTCGGTGTCGCTCATGGAGGACAGCACCACGTCCCAGCGCCCCGCCTGCAGGCCGGGGATCAGGCCGTCGAAGGCGGCGTTGGTCATCGTGAGCTTCAGGCCCAGCTTGCCGGCGATCGCGGCGGCGAGGTCGGGGTCGACGCCGGTGAGCTCCTGGGTGCCCTTCTTGTACATCTCCATCGGGGGGTAGCCCTCGGAGGTCGCCATCCGCAGCTCGCCCGTCTTGCTCACCGACTCGGGAACCAGATCCTTGGCGGTCTTGCCCGCGGCCGCGGTCGCGCCCGCGTTCGCGTCGTCGCTCGAGGCCGAGCGCCCGCAGCCACCCGCGAGCGCCGAGACGGCGGCCGCGATAGCAATGACCGAATAAAGCCGTTTTGTCATTTAATCTCCCGTTATGCGAATAGTTGAGCTTATGGTGCCGACGGCAGGTAACGGTCCCAATACAGGTGAATGCTTGCGAGCCTGAGCATCGAAAGCTTCGATGCTCAGACCGGACAAAAGCCTTAAAGCCCTACCTTCGACCACATGAGCTTGGTGATCGAAAACGGCTGGCCGCGCACCGCGGCCTGGATCGACGGGGAACTTCGCATCGGCGGGATAGGGGTGCGGCGGCTCGCCGCCGACTTCGGCACCCCGGCCTACATCCTCGACGAGGAGGAGTTCCGCGCCCGCTGCGCCGAGTGGCGCGAGGCCCTGCCCGACGGGGAGGTGCACTACGGCGGCAAGGCCTTCCTCTGCCCCGAGGTGGTGCGCTGGCTGGACGCCGCCGGGCTCTGCCTCGACGTGTGCACCGGGGGCGAGCTGGCCGTGGCCGTGGCCGGGGGCATGGACCCGGCGCGGGTGGTCTTCCACGGCAACAACAAGTCCCTCGCCGAGCTGCGCCGCGCCGTCTCCTGGCGGGTCGGCTGCGTGGTCGTCGACTCCTTCGCCGAGATCGAGCGCCTGGCCGCCCTCGCGGAGGAGGCCGGGGTACGGCAGAGCGTGATGATCCGGGTCACCCCCGGGGTCGAGGCGCACACCCACGAGTTCATCGCCACCGGGGGCGACGACTCGAAGTTCGGGTTCTCGCTGCGCGCCGGGCTGGCCGCGGAGGCGGTCCGCCGGGTCCTGGCCGCCCCCTCCCTGGAGCTGACCGGGCTGCACTCCCACATCGGCTCGCAGATCACCGACCTGGGCGGCTTCAGGCTGGCCGCCCGCAGGATGGCCGACTTCCTGGAGGCCACCGAGCGCGAGCACGGCGTGACGATCCCCAAGCTCGACCTCGGCGGCGGCCTGGGCATCGTCTACCGCCCCGGCGATCCGCTCCCCCCGCGGCCCGCCGAGGTCGTCGCGGCCGTGCGGGAGGTCCTGCCCTCCCGCCTGCGGCTGGCCGTCGAGCCCGGCCGCTCGATCGCCGGGCCGACGGCCGTCGCGCTGTACGAGGTGGGCACGGTCAAGGAGATCCCCGGCGTCGGCACCTACGTCAGCGTGGACGGCGGCATGAGCGACAACCCCCGCCCGGCCATGTACGGCGCCGCCTACACCGCGGTCCTGGCCTCCCGCGCCTCACAGGCTCCGGCACGCGAGGTCACCGTGGTGGGCAAGCACTGCGAGAGCGGCGACGTGCTCGTCCGCGACCTGCCGCTGCCCGCCGACGTACGGCCCGGCGACCTGCTCGCCGTTCCCGCCTCCGGGGCGTACCAGCGGTCGATGGCGAGCAACTACAACCACGTGACCCGGCCACCGGTGGTCGCGGTGCGCGACGGCGCCGCCCGCGCGATCGTGCGCAGGGAGACCGAGGAGGACCTCCTGCGCCTGTACCTCTGAGCACCGGGGGCCGGGCCGGCGGGCGCGGGCCGTTCAGCCCTCCCGGCGAGGACGGAGCACGACCGGCAGCTCACGGTGGGCGTTGGTGACGAGGGAGTCGACCTGGATCAGCTCGTGTTCGGGGACGGCGAGTGTCATGCCGGGGAAGCGCTCGAACAGGGCGGGGAGCGCGATGCCCGCCTCCAGCCTGGCCAGCGGCGCGCCGAGGCAGTAGTGGACGCCGTAGCCGAAGGAGAGGTGGTCGCGGCGGCTGGGCCGGGTGAGGTCGAACAGGTCGGCGTCGGCGCCGTGCCGGTCCGGGTCGCGCCCCGCGGCGGCGTAACCGGCGAGGATCGCCTCTCCCCGGCGGATCACGACGCCGTCGATCTCGATGTCCTCGACGGCGTAGCGCAGCGGCAGGTTGGCCACGGGCGCCTGCCAGCGCAACGTCTCGTCGATCACGTCGTCCCACGAGGCGGCGCCCGCGCGCAGCAGGGCCAGCTGGCCGGGATGGGTCAGCAGGGCGTGGACGGCGTTGCCGATGAGGCCGACGGTGGTCTCGTGCCCCGCGGCGATCACCAGGAACAGGGTGTCGAGCAGCTCGGCCTCGCTGAGCCGGGAACCGTCCTCCTCGCGCGCGGCGATCAGGTCGCTGGTCATGTCGTCACCGGGATCGGCCCGCTTGTCCGCGATCAGGGCCTCCAGGAGGAGGTACCCGTCCTGGAGGGCGTCCTCCACCTCCCGCGGGTCTGCGGAGGTGTGGAAGAGGCTGTCGACGATGCGGCTCAGGTCGCCCCGCGCGCCGCCGGGCACGCCGAACAGGTCGCCGATCATCCACATGGGCAGCCGGTAGGCGAATCTCTCCCGGACGTCCACGACCTGCCCCGGCGCGGTCGCGGCCAGCGCGTCGAGGAGCTCGCCGGTGATCCGCTCGACGCGCGGGCGCATCATCTCGACCCGGCGCGGGGTGAACGCCTTGGAGATCAGCGAGCGCAGCCTCCGGTGGTCGGCGCCGTAGGCGGTGAACATGCTGTACACCGACACCCAGTTGATCAGGGCCCAGGGCGTCGGGAGGTCACCGTTGACGTAGGCGGGCCAGTGCCTGCCGGCGTCCTTGGAGACGCGGGGGTCGGCGAGGAGCCGTTTGATCGTGTCGTGCCGGGTCGCCGCCCACGCGACCACCCCGCCGGGGAGCTCGACCGGCGTCACCGGCCCCCTCTCGCGCAGGCGGGCCCCCTCTGCCTGGATGTCGTGCCCGGCGGGATCCAGGCGGATCGGGGCCGGGGGAACGGAAGAGGAGACGGACTCCATGGGTTCTCCAGCTGTCTCGGTGACACGAGCGACGGTTACCGGATCACCACCGACCGTACGTCACGGATCCGCCGGGTGACCCGCTTTTCCCGCCGCCCTCGGTGACGGCGTGGTTCCCCTCCGCGGTGGAGGGCCGGAGGGGCACTCCTACCCGATCAGGTGATGTGGCACGGCCCCGGCTCACCGAGCATGGTGACAGCGCGGCCCGCGGGCCGTGACCGGGAGGAGGCAACGACATGGAGCAGCGGCAGCCGGAACTTCCGCGCGACCAGTGGCGCGAGTTCTTCGACACCATGACGCGCGACTACGAGGGCGCCGACGTGACGATCGAAGTGGTGAGCGAGAGCACCGGGGACACGGTGGCGGCCGAGAGGATACCCCTGGCCTACGTGGAGTACGACCCCAAGGACGACCAGTTCTCGGTCGGGGTGGGCGGCCGCGACGGGCGCTATCCGGTGGTGCTGCGCCACGCCGTCGACCACCCGCGGAAGATCCTGACCGACACCCTCCAGCAGGGCACCATGCGGGCGTTCGACGTCTTCGACGCCGAGGGAGGTCAGACGATCGTGACCCTCCATCTGGCGTCGATCTCCGAGCGGGCGCACGGCTGAGGCGGCACAGGACGGCATAGACGACACAGGGGCGCCCGCCGGGCCCGGAGCGGCCCGCGGGGCCGCGCCCCGGGCGGGGCCGCGCGCCGGCCGGCGCACCCGGGGCCCCCCCCGCCGCCCCCCCCGCGGGGCCCCCCCCCCCCCCCCCCC
>NZ_JBFBCF010000045.1:0-72773 GCF_040683035.1 Streptosporangium sp. NPDC051022
ATGATGGTCGCCCCGCGTGACGTCGAGGACTCCATCGTCCGCATCACCCAGCTCGCCCGCGCCGCGGGCATCCACCTGGTGATCGCCACCCAGCGTCCCTCGGTCGACGTGGTCACCGGCCTGATCAAGGCCAACGTGCCCTCCCGGCTCGCCTTCGCCACCTCCTCGCTGACCGACTCCCGCGTCATCCTCGACCGGCCAGGTGCCGAGAAGCTCGTCGGCCAAGGCGACGCACTGTTCCTGCCGATGGGTGCCTCCGAACCGAGCCGGCTGCAAAACGCCTTCGTCTCCGACAAGGAGATCGAGGCGATCGTGACGCACTGCAAGAAGCAGATCAGCCCCGGACAGTCGCCCATCTTCGTCCCCGACCGGGGCGTGAAACAGCCCGCAGAGGAGATCGGCGACGACCTCGACCTGCTCGTCCAGGCGGCCGAGCTGATCGTGACCACCCAGTTCGGCTCGACCTCGATGCTCCAGCGCAAGCTGCGGGTCGGCTTCGCCAAGGCGGGACGCCTGATGGACCTGCTGGAGAGCAGGAACGTCGTCGGGCCGAGCGAGGGGTCGAAGGCACGCGAGGTGATGGTCAAGCCCGACGAGCTTCCCGGCCTTCTGGCGGACCTGCGAAGCGGTGTGACCTCGTGATCGACTACCCGCCCTGCGACGGCACCGGAGACGACAAGACCTGGTAACCGGCGGGCTGTCACCGGCCCGCCGTACGCTCACCCCACCCCTGAAAGGACCACCCCATGACGTGGACCACCGCCACAGCCACCCGACCAGGCACAGTCACCCCCAGCGGCGACGCCGCCGCCGTCGTCCACCAGGCTGACGGCACCGTAGCCGCCGCCCTGATCGACGGCATCGGCCACTCCAACGAGGTGGCCGAGGAGGCCACACTCCTCGCCCGGGTGGCCGCCCGCGCCGCCGCTCGGCACCGCGGTCCCCTGGCCGGCCTGCTCACCGCCACCGACCAGATCACCGAACCCCGCGCCGACGACGAGCCCGACCCGGACGCCGTCGCCGTAGTAGCGACCGTGGAGGCAGGCGACGATCGGGTCCGCATCGCCTGGGTGGGCGACTGCCGCGCCTACGCCCTGATCGATGGGCAGCTGCAGCACCTCACAGTTGACCACAACCTGGCCGAGCAGCTGAGGATGTGCGGCTACGACGGCGAGATCACCCAGCGGGCCGCGCAGTGGGTCACCACCACCGTGGCCACCGCTGCCGTGTCCACGGTGGCACAGGCGTGGGTTGAGGCTCCCCTACTCGTTCTTCTCACAAGCGACGGCGTCCACGACCAGGTCGAACCCGCGACGCTGGAAGCACTGGTGCGCGAGCACGCCGACACCCCTCAGGCCCTGGCTGACGCCCTCGTCGTCGCCGCCCAGCCCGACAAGGACGGCTACCGGGACGACGCCACCGTGGTGGTCCTCAGACACGGCCTGGCGGCTGAACTTCCGGCTTCCCAGCGGCAGGAGACCGTCATCATGCCCGCAGATCAGATGGGAGTCGGCCGCCTCATCGACGGCGCCGGCCGGGTGACTGAGCTATGGACAGACAGCCAGATCGGCATACCGTCACCCGGGTGCCGTCAGGCATGGGGGTGGATCACGAACGGCGACCCCCGAGTAGGGCGAGGCCAGCAGGTACGGCTGGAACTGCCCGACGGCACCGTGCTGCAGGGGCGTGGGACTGTGGAGGTGGCGCGGCGCCTCGGCCGCCGTCACCTCAAGGTCTACCTCTACGACTGACCGACACCACGGCGCCCCGTGATCGCCCTGCGCTCCGCCCGGCCACCAGAAGCAGACAGAAACCTGACAAAAACCCAGGTAGCAGGGCGGGTCGCGCCCGCTTCCCCCACACTGGGACCACCATCGAACGCCCGCCCCGAGGAGGTAGCGATGACCACCCCGTACGACCCGGACGACGATCACGCGCCATCAGAAAAGCCCGCGCTACCCCCCGTCGAGGACCTCGACGTTGACGACCCGCTGGACTTCTACGACCCGTGACCAACGGTCTGCCACCCTGCCGACAGAACGCCCCCGTCCTCCGCGCCCACTGGAGGCGGGGGCGTCCTGCTGTCTACCTACGCACGATCACCCAGCCGCGCTGGCATGAGCGGCATAGATTCCAGCTCAGCACAAATCGCGAGGTTGTGACTCCAACCTTCTGTGCCCGCTGACGTGAATGCTCCTCATTCACCCCTGCCTGGCACACCCGATCATCTACCCTCATCGCGGGCGGGAATCCAAATCGGCGTCGCAATCGCAAGAGGAGTGCTTGTGGCCAATGATGGGCTTCCGCGCGTTCTAAATCAGCGGAAGGCAAAGAAGCTGCTGGAAGCGGCTGGGTGGGTTGAGACCCTGGGCGGGAAACATACAGTCAAGATGGAGAAAGACGGCCACCGACCGATCACCCTCCCCATGCACGGTGGGCGGGACTACTCGCCCTCGCTCACGGATGCGATACTCCGACAGGCAGGACTGAAGGGACGGTGAAGCTCCACATGACGCCAGCCATGGACGAACACACCGAGACCTACACCATCCAGGTCCACGAGGAGGACGACAGCTACTGGGCGGAGGTCGAAGAGCTTCCCGGCTGCTTCGCATCAGGCGACAGCATCGAAGAGCTGTGGTCGAACCTCTCTGAGGCGATCGGCCTGTACCTGTCGAGTGACACCGTGCGCGTGGAAGTCGAGCTTCAGCAGTCCGAGTCCATCAAGGTCCACGCGCGAGAGCAGCGCTTCGCGATCTGCTCCTAAGACATTCCGGAGCCCCCGTCGACATCGGCGGGGGCTTCGTACTGTCCGCCTGCCCCGGCCTCCGCCCCGTACCCTGACCACAACAGCCCGAGGAGACGCCATGCCAATCAGCGACGCTCAACGCATCGAGCGCCGACGCCGCGACGAGATACACGACTGCGTAGTGCCCGGCTGCGGAACCCGCGCGGTCGAAGCCTTCATGGTCCGCGAGTACGGCCGTCTCGCGGGCCGAGACTGGAAACCCGGCGAAATGATCGACCTGTGTGGGGCGCACAGCCACGACGTCCGACAAGCCGAGCACCTGCCCCATGACCAGATCGCCGAATGGCTACGGCCGGACCTGAAACCCGACCCCACCACCGTGATGGACACCCTGGATGGGCTGCTGTGAGCGACGACGTCATCACCTGGCACGGCAGCGACGACGCCATGGTGTGGACCGCCGAACCGCCGAGACTCCCCGACCCTGCGGTGATCGCCGCCGCGTTCGCCGAAGCATTCCGTCCTGGCCTGGAAGCGGCATCCACAGCCGCCGAACAGCTCGGCAGACGTGTGCAGGACATGCGGGTGGCCCTGCGCTCCCCGATTGGGCAGCTCATTCAGATGCGCGAGATCAACTGACGCTCCGCCTGCGCACGATCACCCGGCCGCGCCACCATGAACGGCATGGACCCCGAACTCGGCGCCATGACCGCCGCCACCACCCGCCTCGACCACGACGCCGCACGGGCCCGGCTCTGCCTCGCCGGCGGCGGGACACAGGAGGAGGCGGAGGCCATCATGCGGGTGCCCGCGCTGCGCGAGCAGCAACCGCGCAGAAAGATCAAAATTCACGCGCAGTCAGACATCCACGATCGCCCATAGCCACATGGCGAGCTGCATGCTCCACACGGCAAGATGCATCGGCACCGTGACCGCCACTCACCTCCGCTAGGTTGCCTCACCGCATCTGTGCGCCTACGACATCAGCTTTCTCACACCCGCCCACCTGCTCGCTTTGAGCTTCCTTTGGGGATAGCCTGCACTGTGTCACTTCACCCAAAGGAGCCTCAAACGATGGACATCGTTCTCCGCGCCCTTGAAGCCGTTGCTTCGGGCACGGCGGCGCGCAAGTGCGAGAGCGAGAAGCTGGACTTCAAGGAGGCCAAGCCTGATTTCAAGGAGGCATGCAGCGATTTGGCTGAAGCGGCAGTCTGCTTTGCCAACGCGAGCGGAGGCTTCGTCGTTGTGGGGGTTGTGGACTCCAAAGCGGGGCCTGAAGCTTTCGTAGGGTGTGAGCTCGACGCAGGAGTACTGCGGGGAAGGATTCATCAGCTCACGAGTCCGAACCTGCTGGTTGAGGTGAGTGCTCTTGACTTCGCGGGCGCAAGACTGTTGGTGATCAACGTCCCCGCAGGCTTGGACGTCTATTCCACAACAAAAGGGTACGCATACCAGCGAATCAATGATCAATGCATTCCAATGCGCCCACTCGACATCAGCCGTCTCACCGAAGAGCGACGCGGAATTGACTGGTCGGCAACATCAAGTGGACGCACAATTGAAGATATAGATCCGCTGGCACTTCGTTATTGTCGACGCCTACTACAGAATTCCTCGGACGTGAAACGCCAGTCTTACGGCCGCCTATCCGATATTGATCTCCTGCGCGCCCTGAAGGTCGTCACAGACGACGGCCTGCTGAACCGCGCTGGCGAGATCTTGCTCTGCGAGGAATCCACGTCCACCTCTCCAGAGCTCGCGGTTTATCAGCATCGCCGAACACAGGCCGGAGAAGCAGACGCGATTGTCCGCATGCAGTCCCCCATGGTACTGGCTTTCGAGGAAGTCTTGCAGTCTATTCGGGCAAGGCAGGGCATTACACCAGTAACCCTGGTCGACGGACAGCAAATCCAAATCGAAGACTATCCGTCCGCCGCCGTACGCGAGGCTATCGCCAACGCTTTCATACACGGGGATTGGCGCCTTCGCTCCCCCATCCAGATAGACCATTCTGTCGAGTACTTGCGCATAACGTCCCCCGGCCCACTGGTTAACGGAATCACGGTTAACAACATTTTGACCACAGGCTCTCGCGCCAGGTATCCCACCCTTGCCGCAGCCTTCCGTCTGCTAGGACTGGCGGAAGAGGTAGGCCAGGGAGTCGACCGCATGTACAGGGAGATGATCAAGTCGGGTCGCGATGCACCTGTCATCACAGAAGACCGCGACCAAGTGACAGTCGCGTTTCGTGGACAACCACCTAACACGAAGATTGCCCGCTTCCTAGCGACACTTCCGACCGAAGAGCAGGAGGACACTGATGCTCTTCTGATAATCCGGACCCTCTGTCGTAAACGCACAGTCGACGCCCATGAGATTGCCCCCATCATCCAACGCTCCGCCGACGAGGCGCAGGCAAGCCTGCTGCGGCTATCGACCAGCCCGGTGGATATCCTTGAGCCCACACGGGGCACAACGCGCCGTACTTTTCCCTCGTACCGCCTACGCGGCGAGGTGGTCGCTCGACTTGGGGCCGCTGTTTCCTACCACAGTAGGGCGATCGATGAAATTGATCGGAAAGTTATCGAGCACATCCGGGACTACGGAGAGGTGAACAGCCGCACCATCCAACGACTTTTCGATGTGGACGTTTATCCAGCGCGAGACATACTACGAGATCTCGTGGGTCGCGAGCTCATTACCCGGATCTCCGAACAGACAAGGGGGACCGCTGTCCGATATGGTCCGGGCCCAGCCTTTCCCGCGAAGAAGACTCGACCAAAAGCAGCCCGTAAGGCGAAAGAGTTGCCTCCGAACGACGATCTGCTGTTTTAGATGCACGATCGCCCATGACCACAGGGTATGGCGGCTCGCTGGCGACATCGAGCGGGCAGGCGTTGGCTTACGCGCCAGCGGCCTGCCGCAGCGCCTTCTGCGCGGCGTACCGGTCCCCCGCGTCCTTCCACCACGGGTGCCGGTTCAGCGCCTCCAACGCCTGCAACCGAGCCTCCCGCACCTGAGCCAGTTCCTCGCGCTGCTCGTCGGTCATGGCCCCCTCAAGGACCTCCTGGGCCGACGGCAGCGCGTCGGTGACCTCCTGCACCCGGGCGTCCGCCGCCCAGTAGGTACGCTGCGCGCCGAGCAGGTCGGGCGGGAACTCGTCGTCGGCCATGGTGCATCTCCCCGGATGGTGCGTGGTACGGCGGCGATCCTACGGCCCACCCCCAGTGGCAAAGCTCTGGGCCCCCGGCAGGCCAGGTAAAGATCAGGCGGTACGGCCGTGTGTATCAACGGGCGGCAGCGCCTGCACACGTTCCAGCAGGTCCCTTACCGCCGCGGTATCGACGCCATCGACCTCGGCCGCCAGAGCGCACAACCGGACATGGGACGTCGAGCGCAGCCGGTCAGCGGGAATCCGCTCCAGCACCTCCAGTGCCCGGGCGGCGGCGTCACCCGCCCGAACGGGCGCCTCGGCCCGGGCGAGCACGAGCACCGCGGCGGCCCAGCCCGGGGTGTACGGAACACACGCGCCAGCCGACGCCTCCGCCCGGGCGATCGCCCGCGCCTGGCGGCCGAGCGCCAGCCATGCGTCAGCCTCGTGCAGCGCCAACTCGGCATCGTCGAACCCGAACCGGCCCGGCGCCCCGCCAGAAGCAGCATCGAACGCCGCCACGGCCTGCGCGAACGCCTGCTCCGCCTCCTGGGCCCGGCCGAGCTGGGCGAGCGTGGGCAGCATCGCCCACGCCAGCAGCTGCGCCCTCACCAACGGTCCCGAAGCGTGCACCAGCCCCGCTTCGGCAGCGGCCAAGGCGCCGGCCAGATCACCGCGGGCCCGGGCCACCATGCTCTGCGCGCCGTGACCCCACGCCGTCAGCCGGGCCTCCCCGACGCGTTCCCCGAGAGAGGTCGCCACAGCCAGGTGGGCGCGAGCACCGGCGTGGTCATCGAGGTGAAATGCCAGGTTGCCCAGCAGCGCCGACAACCATCCGGCGGCCCGGCGTAGCCCAGCGCCGACGGCGACGTCGGCCGGAGTGGATAGGGCGTCGACGAGCAGGGCGCGGACGGCGTGCACCTCGTCGAACAACGTTGCGGGGGCGTGGCGGGAGTAGGTCAGGGCGTAGTGCTCGACGGCCGCCTCGGCGAGCTCCACCACCGCCGTGCTGCCGTGGGGTGCGTCCAGCAGGGCCAGGCGCAGCGACTCGCGGAGGGCGGGCAGTCCACTGGCTGTGGTCATGAGCTCTACTCCTGACAGCAGGACCGGCACCCACCCAGCGTGGGCCCCGGCCTGACCGTACCCAGCGCCTCCGCCCCCGCACATGCACCGACGCGCCAGACCTAGCTCCTGCACGCTCGTCCGGTAGGCGCGGGCCAGCATGACGGCATACTCCGGGCCTGGCCGGCCGGGGCCGTGCTCCCACCGGCACAGCATCGCCTCCGACAGGCTGGGAGGTTTCAGCCCGTCAGCGAGGTACAGGTCAGCGACCTGGCCGACGGCCTGGGCGCGGGACCAGCCGAGCGCCAGCCGCCAGGCCTCCAGCGCCGACACTTCCGGGAAGATGCTGCGCAGGGCGGTGACGATCCGCGCCGGCGGGAAGCCGTCGCGCTGGCCGCGGGCGCGGATACCCATCGCCTCGCGTTGGATCTGTGCCCGCCTTGACCTGGTGATCTGCCCCATGAGGGTGCACCTCCGCGTGGTGTCCACGCCGACAGGTGCACCGTAACGGAAGCACTACTTACCGTGCAGGACATGCGGTTGTGATTGACACCGGCCATCAATGACCAGCCACTACACCGGCAATGACGCCGACGCCTCGCCGCAGCCACTGTGGAAGCGCGAGCCCCCGCCGAAAGGGGGCCAGGACCGTCACGGAGGATCGAATGACCATCACCGTCGACCGCCCCACCGCCAGCCCGCGCACCCTCATCGCGCCCGAGCTGTTCGACCGGCTCACCACGCGGATCCGCATCGACCACCCCGAGCACGCCGACATCGCCGAGCCCATCATGGAGCAGGCGCTCGCGTTCTTGGCCACCTGCGCCGCCAACCCCGGCGCCGCCCTCGGCCCCAGCGACCTGGTCGACATCGGGTGGCACACGCTGATCCTCTACACCGCCGACTACGCCGACTTCTGCGACCGGGTCGCGGGCCGCTTCATCCACCACACCCCCGACGACATCCCCGGAGAAGCCGGGACCAGCCCCAGCCTGGCGGCTACGATCGAGGCCATGACCGCGGCCGGCTACCGCGTCGACCCGGCCCTATGGCCGAAGGGGGCCGAATGCACCAGCAAGTGCAATCAATGCCACGCGGGCTGCTATGACAGCCCGAAGAAGCTGGGCTGACCTGCCCGGGCAGGCCCACGAGGCGATCCAGGAGCAGATCGGTGCCGTCACCGGTGTCCGGTCAGCGCCGATCGGCCTGACCTCCGGCGTCGCCGCCACCATCACCACCCAGGGGGCCGTCTTCTTCGTGAAGGCGGCCCCCGCCCGCGCGCCAGTCGCCCACCATCTACTGAGCGAGCGCGCCGCCAACCACGCCCTGCCCGCGGACCTCCCGGCGCCGCGCCTGCTGTGGACGGCGGATGTCGCTGGCTGGCATGTCCTCCTCTTCGAGCACGTCCCCGGCCGCCCCGCCGACCTCGCCCCGCACTCACCCGATCTGCCCGCTGTACTGGACGCCGTCGCCGCCCTCGGGGTGCCGTGCTCGTGGCCCGCCCCGCCCGTGGCCGGCAAGATCCGCGGACTCCTCCGCGTAGCCGAGGAGCAGGTGGCCGCCTCACCCGCAGACACCGCCTACGAGCCGCTCATCAAGGCCCTGAACCTCGACGACTTCAGCGGGACCACGCTGCTGCACGCGGACCTTCACGCCGACAACCTTCTCGCCTACGGCGAACAGGTGCGGATCGTCGACTGGTCGATGGCCAGCATGGGCGCCGCCTGGGTCGACGTCGCCCTGCTGATCCCCCGCCTGATCGACGCTGGCCACACACCCGCCCAGGCAGAGCAGGCCGCCGATCGAGTGCCCGCCTGGAGCACGGCGCCGCCAGACGCGGTCACCTCGCTGGCCACCGTTCGAGGCCTGTTCTCAGCGCGCATGGCTGAGATCGGGCCCGCGTCTCTGCAGGTGAAACGGCTCCAGACTGCCGCAGCCTGCCGGGCATGGGTGGAGTACCGCACCACCTGAGCCCGGACACGACGAAAGCCCCGCCGCCCTCCGCAAGGAGGACGACGGGGCGCTCGCGTGTTTGGGTCGCACGGCTGGCTGACGCTCGATGGTTTTCGTGCGAAATGATGGAGTGTGCGGAACCGGTTGCGGACCGTGAGTAAAGGGCTGTTGAGTGTGTCCCAGCAGACTCCGGCACCCGGACCCGCATGCGACGACGCATCCCTCCTGCGTCAGCGCGCTCATGCGCAAAAGGACCGAAGTCGACGTGGCTCGCTGCAGAATCCTCCACTGCGCGCATCAGGAGGTCTGCGCGAGCCTTTCTCCATGTCTGGGGAGTCAACCAACACAGGAAGGAAGCAACGCCATGACAGCACCGGCCGATCCGCCGGCCCCCGAGGGCGCGGACCGCTCCCCGCCTCCCTCGCCCGAGTCGGAGGCCCTCACCTGGGTGGGGGAGGTGGCGCGGATGGTCCAGCACACCGTGGAAAGTAACGCTCGAACCATCCGCGCGTGCATCCTAATCGCGGTTGCAGCCGCGGCCTGGGCCATCTTCCGATGACCCCGATGCACCCGTGACACGAGGCCCCAGAGTATGGCGGTAACACCGTTCAGGCGCCCGGTTTAGCAAGATCCCGGACAGTCTGTGATGGAAAATGCCGCTTCATTTCTGGGGCCTTCACACCCGATACACCCTGCCCCGACACCCGGCTAGCCGAAACCTTCAGCCGACCAAAAGCGTGGGGTCCCAGTTGTGAGTCCGCACGTCCAGGACCCCACACTCCCGAGCGTAGCAATGGCCTCTTCGCCGCACGCTTACGGAGTAGTCGACGGCGCCGGGCTCGCCGTGGGAGCCGGTACACCGAGCCGGCACTTCAACCGCGGGTAGCCCTTCAAGGTGCCGTCCCACGAGCACAGGGACTGCGCGCCCTGCAGGTCCAGGACGAACGTGTCGAGCCCCTTGCCGTCGACACCGTCCTTGCCGGGCGCTCCATCCTTACCCGCCGGGCCGGGCTCCCCCTTGACTCCAGGCAGGCCCCGAGGCCCGCGAGGACCAACAGGCCCCTGAGAACCGACCGGGCCGACGTCACCCTTGAGTCCCTGTGGGCCGCGCTCCCCCTGCGGCCCTTGTGAGGCGATACCTCGCTCCCGCTCGTCCTCGTTAGTCAGACGGACCCGCTTCTCGGCCGCCTTGCACGCCTTCGTCGAGCTGACGAACCGCGGGACGCCGGACGTCTTGTTGACGCAGACGTCGTAGGCGTCAGGGCCGGCAGCGGAGGCGGTAGCCGTACCGCCGACGGCGAGGACCAGAGCAGCAGCCGCGAGGGCGGCAGCAGCCTTACGCAAGGACACTCCTAGATAGAGAAAGCGCCCTACCGGCCCAGATGGGCAGGTAGGGCGCTTAGTTGATTAGTTCAGTTCACCGGCACGGGGGGTTATCAAGCTCCCGTCCAGCCGCCCCGGATGGCAGACGTACCCACACTCGTGCGGGCCGCCCACGGTCAGACAGTCGCCGTTACAGCCGTGCCTGCAGTCGCTGAGATCGTCGGTAGGTGCGACCAACTCGCCCTCGGGCCGTAGCTCGCGGGCCAGTGCCCGTTTCTCCCGGAGGCGTTCCTGCTTCACTGACCGCGGCCCGTTGCAGCAGGAGCAGGGAACGCCGTACCAAACCTGGCGGCCGAGCATGCGAGCCATAGCGCCCCCATCACTGCTCCACAGCACCGATTACGGCCATAGCAAAAAGGTCTGTTTCGGCGGGAAGCCTGGCATTCCGGACCCCTCGGAGGTAACACCAAAGTAGTGCCCGTGAACGTGCCGGGAACGGGAGCTGAAGACCCCCTCACGTCAGCATGGTGACGATGAGGGGGTCTTCCTTAACCGTCGCTATACCGCCCCGGGGCGGGTCCGCAGTCTCCTGCGGCAGAGGCGGGAGGCTTAGCGTGGGGAGCCCATTCCCCCACGGGTTCGCGGGCCAGGTCTCGTGAGCAGCTTGCCTGCAGCCAAGCCGCCGTTGAGGGTCCTGCCGTCGGGCGACGACCGGTGATCACTCCGGCCGCTCCTCACCAGACGCGAGGTATGCCCCGATGCTACTGCCGATCAGGCCGCCAGATCGTACGCATTCTTCGGCCTTGACGTCTGCCGGATGAACACCGCGACCGCCAAACCAATGAACGTCATCAGCGATGCCGACTGCTCGGGAGTCGCGTCCCAGCCGAACGTCGTCGCCAGCGAAATCGCTGCCTGGGCGAAACCGAGAATCGCGGCCTTGATCGAGCCGCCATTGTCAATACTGCGGGTGGTGAACGCCACCCACACGCCGGCCGCAGCCAACACCGCAGCGTTGACCACAGCGATCTGAGCATCCGACCACGGCAACCAAAACGCGGCGGCGAGCTGGATGCCTGACGCGATAAGGCTCGCCCACAGAGCGGGCTCGCCAGTCAATTCCTGCTGGTCCACGATTACTGGCCCTCACCCGGCGTCGACGCGGCGTTCTCCTCGACGATGTCTCCGACCTCGAACTCGACCGTGGCAGCGCCGGCCGGGACGACGTCGACCACGAGGCGAGCGGTGAGCGGCTCCTGGCCCTCACCTTGCTGGACAGTGCCGGTCACCACGGACTCGCCGGGCGCACCGGAGATGACCCACCAGGTGCCGTCCTCGTCCTGGGTGAGGGAGACAACGTCAGGGTTGTCGACAGACAGCTGGAAGTCCGCGGCGGTCGGGTAGCCGGCGGCGTCCTTCGCGGTGACCTTGATACTGAACTTCTGACCGGTGTTGATCTGCATCTTGTCGCCTTTCTGCTGGGTGGTGCTGGATGGCAGGCCCGTTGCCTCATCGAGGACCGGGCCAGGAACGAGTGAGATGTGAGCGGCGCCGAGCACGTACGCGGCGAGCTGGTCCGCCAGAGCGCGGATGTCTTTCTGCGCCTGGCGGGCGGTGTCGTCTCGGGGTATGCCTGGCTGCAGCACCAGCGGACCGTGAAGGACCGCCGCGGCATGCAGGGCTGTTCGCCGCGCCTCGAACGCGCGGTCGGGTGAGGGCATGGGCGACCTCCAGGAAGTGGGTAGGCGCCCGGATGCGGGCATGAAATAGCCCCGACCGTGCAGGTCAGGGGCTATGTGAAAAAGCGCTGATAATATCGGCGGTTTCGCAACACCAAGATCACTCAGGTGATGGGCTCGGTCCATGCGGCAGCCCAGGTCTTCGCATCCACGATGCCCGTGGCCGGGAGCCCCTTCTCGCACTGGAACTTCTTGCAGATCTCCTGGTCGGCGGGCCCGTACCAGCCGTCCACGGTGATGTTCCAACCGCGTTTGCGCATCTGCCTCTGCCAGACACGGACGTCCGTGCCCTTGGTTGTTGGAGGAGTCGAGAGCGGGCGGGTCCACTTGGGCACCACGATCTCGTCGTCGCCGTCGTCCTCACCGGACAGAACGTCCTTCACCATGGAGAGGAACACGTCCCAGGGGAAGCCGACGCCCGGGTCACCGTGATCGGACCGTTTGTACACGGCCGACACATCCATGTGGCTGGTGAAGCCCTTCTTACCTGCCTTCAGTTCGGCTCTGGACAGATGCCGGATCGGGATCTTGTACAGCTTCGCCCACCCGGCAGCGACCGCCGCGGCCTGCCTCAACACGTCCTTCGAGTACGCGTCAAGCCAGTCGTCTCGCCTCTGCCGCGCGAAGCCTGCCAGCTCCATCTGAAGGCCATCGGCGTTGGCTCCTGGCGCCGCCCAAGCGGTATCGCAGTCCTTCACGCATCGCACCACGCTGTCGTTGTCGACACACACGTGGGCGGACGCTTCACGCCCCATCGTGGCGAACATCCTCGCGCAATCCTCTGCCGTGGTGCCCTTCTCGGCCCACTCCATGCTGTGCATGACGATCAGCCGGATCGACGCGATCCGCCCCTCATGGAAATGGCGGGCTTGCATCATTCTCATGGGGAGCTCCCTCCGTGGATGATGTGTTCTGCGGGCTCCAGTCCGGCGGCCAACAACTGCTGCCGAAGGTTCGTGATCACCCGCTCCATGTACGCGATACGGGAGCTCATCTCGTTCAGCTCCCGCTGCGCCCGATACAGCTGGTCGCGCACTTCCTGCGACGACGTCCGCTCCGCCAAAAGCTTCTGCGAGATCATGTCGACCTGCTCCTGCGTGCGCTCGTACTGGGTGCGGATCCGCTCCAGCTCTTCACGCAGTTCGGTGATCGCGTGGTCGTAAATCTCCTTGGCTCGCCCAAACGCCTCCGACTCCACCCGGGCCCGTTCCGCCGCCGCGGCCTGCTCGGCGACCCGCTCGTTCGACTGCGCCGTGACTTTGTTGGCTTTCACCGATGCCCGGCCGGCCAGCACTCCTGTCGCTACCGCACTGATCAGTGCGAGTACCGCCACCACGATCGCGACCGTGTCGCCGGCCGCCCAAGCTCCGGGATTGGTCAGTAGCAGTGGGACGTGAGCGTTCAGGGGGCACCACCAGTCGAAGTCGAGGAAACAGCGGGTTGATCAGGAACTTTGGCAAGAATGTGCACGACGCGGGCGAACGCCAGCCAGATGATCACCGACCACCAGGCTTGCGGCACACCCCACGCCCAAGCGGCGCCGTTAGCGAGCGCCCAGCTGACTTTCAGGGACGAGGCGGCGGCGAACGCCCAGCCGTCCCGGCACTGAAACGCCTGCACCAGACACAGGACGCCGACAACACCCCAGGCCGCGCCCCATACAGGCAACGGCAGCAACGAGGAGAGGAACTGGCTGGTGGGAGAGGCTGCAGTATCTGGGGATGGCCAGCACAGGCGGACACACTGGCAGACGTCGAGCAAGGCGAGAGCGAGAAGGAATTCTCCGCGGATGCCGATTCGGTGCCGCAGGTGGCGCATCCAGGCAGGTCGCATTAGGTGGCTCCAGAGCAGGCGGCATGGGCTACAGAGACGGCGAAAGACTGGTCAGGGGCAGGGAGGCTTAGGTGGAGATGATCCCTGCGTTCCGCAGGGACGTCAGCAGCGCGAGGAACTGGGTGCTGACCGAGTCGAGGGTGTTGACGATCTCCTGGATCTGCGCCTGCGTGTAGCTCGCCGGCGGGTTGTGTAACACCACGGCCGGGTTGGCAACCGCCGTCCCCTGAGGCGGGATGATGCCTCGCACCACGCCAGAGGACGTCTTGACGCGGAATTCACCTCCGGAGGCGTAGATATGCACACCAGAGAGCGGAGCAGGCGGCTCGGTCCGGTTCGGCATGAACCACCCGGCGGATGCCTCGGTGATCGGCACACGCTGCTGGCCGGTACCGAACGCCTCAGCGATCTGCCGTTTCATCGTGCCGATCTCCGCCAGAATGTCGTCGCGATACTCAGGCATCAGCCTCCTCCTCCAGCGTCAGCGTGCATTCCTCCTGGCCGGAGCCCTTCGCGGGCGGCTTGAAGGCCATTCCGACGACGCGCCACGATTTCGAGAACGACGCGACACCGTTCGTAATCGGCCACCAAGGGTTGACCAGCATGACCGTCACCCAGTCGCCCAAGTTGCCTGGCCCGAACGTCGTGGCCGCCGGCAGCCGAACAGTGACCTCGTGTACGCGGACGGCGCCCGAACGGCGCGATGCCCACCATGTGGCGTACCGGGTCAGCGCGTCCCCATCGGACAAGCCTGACTGGTCGGCGGTGACATCAATGCCGGGCCAGCCAGCGGTGAGATGCGCCTGAGCCAAGACCACTTCAGAGACCAGCGGCTCACTCGACGTGCTCGCATCGGCGTTGTTCGCCTGGCCGCGGACCTGGAAGGTGGTGCCGCCTCGTAGCGCGTCGATGTCTTCTGACCAAGACAGGACGTTGCCGGGCTCGGTGAACACGTGCGCGGAGGTGGTGCCGAGCGTGGGGTAGCCCCACACCCAGTACCGGCTGCGTGTGCCGTCGTCATTATCGATCGTCTGAACAGCCCACTCGAACCCGTCGTCGGCACTCGCCAGTTCGGCAAGGCGGTCACCGTAGGTGCTGGCCTCCGAGGCGAGGTATTCAACCGAGGCTGTAGCGCTGGATGCCCCGCCCTGCAGGATCAGCCCGATGTCGTAGCGGGGCGTCGCCTGCATGGTTGTCAGCAGGCCCCGAGCGATGTCGAGCTGGTCGACGCCGTCGTAGGACAGGTCCGTGCGGATCTTGACCTGCTTCAGGTAGGACTCCAGGGACGCGCCCTCGATCCGGACCTGGATCGGCTCGCTACGCCCCGAACGGCTGACCGAGGCCCGCCAAATGACGTAGCTCCCCCATATGACGCCGTTGCGGTAGACATGCGCGATCGTCCTGCCGGGCCCTGTGGACAGGTCGTCGGGGTGGCGGGGGACGATGCGGGCGACCTTCACTGCGGTCGCCTCATCGACGATCTTCAAGGTCGCCGAGAACGTTCCGGCCTCGATGATCCGCCGGTCATAGGACACCTCGTACAGGTCGAGGTCCTTGCAGATCAGAGCATCCGTCAGCAGGTCGCAGAACTCGTAGACATAGTGAACGACACGCTCACTCGACGGGATCGCGGGGATCGTCGGCGGCGGCGATGTCGGAGGAGGCGGCTCTCCCCCAGGCCCGCCACCCGAGGGCGGCGGCACCAGAATCGTGACGCCGTTCCACACATTCAGGCCCAGTGAGGTGAGGAACTCGGCCGCGCCGACCGGTGCGTTATTGGTTAGGCCTCGTGCGACCAGCGCGCCTGTGGCGTGAGTGCGGGACTGCAGTGTGGTGATCTCGTCGTACTCGCCCGGCGTGAACCACGTGATGGCCGTCGAGGCGAACCGCACGCCGGCGGCCCACCGCAGCTCCAGGCACCCAATCGCAGGCGGGGTGGCCGCGGGCGTCATGATGGAGATCGTCTGTGACTGCCGGCTGATGTTCTCGATCACCAGGCCGGTGGTGGCGCCGCTGATGGCCACCATGACGGCCACACCGTCGGCTGTGGCGCCCTGGCTGATCGTGTAGGTGTCGGGATCGCCAGCAGTGACGATCTTCTGCCAGACCTTCGTGCCGGCCCAGTTGCCGACCGAACCGCCCGCAGTACCGGCGACCTGCCAGCTCCCCGAGACCTGCATGTCGGCCAAGGTCCCGTTGTCCGCCGAGTGGATCAGCAGCAGTAGATCGCCAGTCGCAGCAGCTTCAGGGCGGCCGATGGTGGATGACGGCCCGTCGAACACCACGGTGGAGACAGAGCGGATGGTGGGTGCCACATCGGCCTCCCCTCGGGTAGGTCGATGCAGCTACAGGGGTTACAGGTAGGCGCTACGGAACTGGATCTCGATACCGCCAGTTCCGCCGGACGTCACGGTGTAGGAAATGGTGTTGGTGCCTGCGGCCAGCACCCATTCCTCAACCGGCACCGCCAGCTGCGACAGCGTGTCCATGGCATCCTCACCATCGAGGAGCACGGTGCCCTTGTTGGTGTCGACGTCGAGCATCTGACCGCTGGGGACATTGACGTTGAATCGCAGGATCCGGCCGAGGCTGGTGTTCTCGATCACCGGGTTGGCGACCGGGCCGAAGATTTTGATTCTGGGCGAGGTCGATACGTCGCCGTCATTGGTGCAGTTGGCTGCACCGCCTGGGCTGACGGTGACGGATTGCTGCTGAAGGTCGTAGCGCCGCGGGTCGGAGCAGACCCACCGCACATTCACCGCGGTCCAGCCCTGCGTATACAGGGCCGTCGGCATCACCCGGGCCTGAGCTTTGGCGTAGGCCAGCAGCGTCTCCCCGCGGGTGCGGATCGTCAGTGTCTGCTCGGAACCATCCTCACTGACTCCGAAAGCGCGGCGGAAGTTCCTCATGGCCAGCACGAACGCTGTGGAATCCAATGGTCCGTCGATCGCGATAGTCGCCGACACCGTACGTTCCTGCGCGTAGTCCCGGCCCGACCAGGAGCCATGACGGGCGGACCGTGGCGCGTTGCCAGAGTCCAGCTCCGGAAGGTCGTCCCAGCCTTCTACGCCAGGGTCGAGCACCTGGTAGACGTTGCCGAACCCGCCAAGTAGCAGTCGGCCCCATTCGACCTGACAGTCACCGGTGATGAGGTCGCCGGGCAGGATCGGCGTGGTGACCGTGATCTGAGGCCACTCGGCGACCGTCTCGAAGACGCCGAGAGCGAGGTTGACGTCTTGGCGGACGAGCAGGGACGGCCACTCCGCGACCGTCTCGAAGACGCTGAGGGGGATTGTGATGCCCGGCGTGAAGATCGACAGGGCAGGCCACTCGGCGACCGTCTCGAAGACGTCCAGCGGGGCGTGTGCATCGAAGAACCTTGGTTGCCTGACGACGACTGGCCGATTGGGGTGACCACGCCCGATACGAGCCACGCGCTCTCCCCCTTACCAGCGAGATGCGCGGATGGCTGCCTGAGACATGACAACCGGTGCCCTCGGCGCCGGAGAGATCGCCGACGCCACATCAACCGTGAAGCCGTGGCGATACGACACCGAAGACGACGTGGCGAAGTTCAACGAGCCGGTCGCGGCCGACGACGTCAATACCTTGGTTGCCAAGCTGACGGTGGGGTATTCGCCCGCTGTGATGTCGACCTGCTTGGTGTAGGTCGCTGGAGGCGTCCACCCGGGTATGTCCAAGCCCAGCGCAGACGCTGCCCCCCACCGCAGTTCGAGATCGTCACTACCGGTCGGTGTTCCCGACGGAGTCGGCACGGTCGTGTCAGCCACGTCGTTACCGGTCTGCGCCACTACGGGCGTCGAAGTGCCGGCTCCCTGAAGCGCGGCAATCGCGATGCACGCATAGCTAATACTCGACCAGGTGAACCCGTAGGTGGCGGGCTCCGAAGACCCGGCGATCTTCCACCAGATCTTCGTTTTGAGATCCGCGTCCGTACCAGACGCGCGGGAGGCAAGCAGCTGCCAGGTCGTTCCACCGGTCGGCGTGCCGATTTGGGCCAGCGTGCCAAGGTCAGCGCTTTGAAACGCCAGCAGGAGATCTCCTGCTGCGGTGCCTGTGGGCTTTGCGCAGGTGTCCGCCCCTTCTGCAATGGACGCGTTGGAGGAGACCGCGCGTAGTGATACCGCCATCAGACCCGCTCGAACCAGACGGTGGCGCGCACATTGACCGTGGCGGGGGCAGTGCAGCGGACGACGAAACCCTCTCCCAAGGCGGAGTCGGGCGACTCACCCAACGGATAGTCGTAGAAGATGGTGCCGCCGTTCGGGGTGAGGAGCAGCTCCTCCAGCGGCGTGAGCACCGTCGGCTCGGTGGTCCAGCCCTTCGCCGCGCTGAAACCGGTGGACGCGTGGCGCCCGTATGCCTGGTCAATGGTGGTGCTCGTACTGTTCGTACCGGGAGCGTTAGTGGCGAACGTCGCCAAACAGACCTCGACAAGCACGGGAACCGCGGAGGCGCTCACACCATCGAAGGACACCCGCCACTTTTTGAGATCAACGCCATGATTGGCGGTGGTGGCGCCCGACTTGACGCCGATGATGGACTTCGCGGTCGCCGCCGACAGGGAAACCGCACCCTCCGTCGAGGTAACGTAGCCACTTTTAGCCATGCGCCACTACTCCGTTTCGAGGCATAAAAAAAGCCCCACCGGGTCGGCGGAGCAGAAAAGAACGGCGGGCGCTTGCTAGGAGCTCACTAGCCCTTGGCGCCATACACCGTCCGAATGGAACGTGATCTCGAACAGGCCGCCTTGCGTGGCGTACGGTTGCCCAAAGTTGCGCAGCAGAACACACCGGTTCGATAAGCCGGTTGCGTAGATGAGGCCACCCTGAGCGCCAGTGATAGTGGAGTCCGCCCAGCTCACCGTGCCCAACTTCCAGCCCGCCTTACCTGGCGTCGATACCAGCTCGGCGAACGACGTGACCGAGAGCGTCGCCCCACCGGCGGAATAACCAGTTCCGGAGACTTCGTTCGCATCCCACGGCGACGACCCGTAAGCGGGGTTCGTTTGCGAAAAGTTCGGCACCACCGAGTTGGTGAACATTGCGATTTTGAAGCCGGACGCCGACGACAAATCCAGCGCAATCGTGTTCGCCAGTGCTTTGACGAATGTGTCCACGAACCAGCCATCACTGACTGCCATCGGCGCCCCTCAGTCCGAGATTGATGCGTACGTCACGACGGCCGTCGAAATGCTCGGTGGTGTCGTGGCCGAGCTGGTCGCGGGTCCGCTGCCATCGCACGCCGTCATCGCGCTGGCCCTGGGTGCGCTGGTCGTGAGTGGCGTATGTCCACCCCTCCGGGCGGGTTTGGATGTGTTTGTCCCTCAAATATGCGCCGTACGACGGCCACTGGGACGGGTCATACTCGGGCACGCCGAAGCCGCCTCCTATCACGTCAAAGGTTGGAAATCAGGCCCCTCGGCTACCGATCGCCCCAATACGCCACGAGCCAGGTACAAGCCATGGCACACTGCCGACGGTCGGGGGACGTCACACGCCACACACGAGAAAGAGGCCAGATGCGTGCGAACGGCTACCTAGGCGGCTATGTCGAGTTCGACGGCCAGTTCGTCACCATCGCACACCGCGGAGCCACCCGGCTTCTTGTAGGCAGCGGAGCCAAACGGGTCCACGTCAGCGAGGTCACCGCGGTCAGGATCAAACGCGCTGGCCGGCTGTTCAACGGCTACATTCGCTTCACTGTCCCCGGCTCGCTAGGGCGATCCCGCCCCCAGAAGGGGTACGAGTCCGCCACGGATGAGAACACGGTCGTATACACCCGCTCTCACCAGTAAGAGTTCGATGCCCTAGCCGCAGCAATCGAACAGGCCAAAGTGGCGTTTCATTCGCCACAGCCGCAGCCACAGTTTCAACAGCCTGATGTAGCCGGGCAGCTGAGCGCCTTGTGGCAGCTTGTACAGCAAGGCGCGATGACCATCCAGGAGTTCGAGATGCAAAAGATGCGTCTCCTCGGCGGCGGGCAGCCGCCCTATCCACCGCCCCCTCAGGGGTGGGGACAGGGCGCACTACCCCCGCGACCGTAGACCGGTACCCATGACGAACCGCAGTTCCTTGGCCACCGCGTAGGGCGACTGGTCCGCCTTGGCAATCCAGTCGCCTTCGATGTTGACCAGAGCTCCATCGCTGCCTCGCGTACCACCGCCCTGCTGAATGGACTGCCACTGCCGGTCCGTCAACACCGGCTCGGGCCTGCCGGTGCCGTTGTGCACCAGCGACGTGCCCGGCATCAAATAGCCACCGTTGTCGTACTGCGGGCGCCCGATCAGCTGAGCGGCGCGGGCCGGCACCTCCCGGACAAACGCCCCGGTGTAAGGCGCCTCGATGATTTTCCCGCCACCCGAGTACATCCACACATGGCCCGGGTGCGGGAACCCCAGGTCACCCGGTACCGGTTTGGCGACCGGCTTGACCCACTGCATCTGGTCTTGGCTAACTCGCGGCACCCCTTCCACACCGGCGGCCTGCAGAGCCCGCATAACGAGACCTGAACAGTCGAAGGCGTCGGGGCCCGTGCCACCCCACAGGTACGGTTTGCCGAGCTGAGCCCGCTCGAAGGCAATGGCCTTGGCAGCCTTCGGCCCTCCGACTGCGTCCTCCTTGCCGCCAATGAACTTGATCGTTTCCGCGATCAACTTGCGGGGAACGCCGACGAGCATCTTTCCCCATGGGCTGTTGCCCATCGCGGCCTGCGCCTGATCCAGCAACGGGTTGAGGAGCTTCTCCGCCCCTATTTTCAAGCCTCCAGCCAGCACGTCCTTGATGTTGCCGACGATGCCGCCCTCAGCGAACCCGCCGGCGAATCCGCCTCCAGGGTCACCCGCAACGCCGAGGAATCGCGCTACGCCGGCTACTCCACCAGAGCGGGCTGCGGCGTTCGCGCCATGGACGTAGCGCTCGCCAACGGCCCGTGTCCACTCTGGCCGCATGATGGCCTCGCCACCGGACACCGCAGCCATGGCGACATCACGGCCCGGCGTGTACCCGGGCATGATGCCACCGGTAGCCAGCTGCGGAATCTCGTTGAGCTTCATGTCCTTCAAGCCCAGCGCATCCGCAACGGCGTTCCAGACCTTGACGATGCCTCCGTTGTAGACGGTGCCAATAACGAAGTTCACCGGTGTCTTGGCAGCCGCCTGAATCTTCTCCCAGGCCGTCTTGATCAGGCCAACGCCCTTGTCAAAGGCATTCGGAATCGTCTCGGTAACGAAGGTTTTCAGGGATTCAAACACCGGCTTGACGACCTTCGTCCAAACGCCGTCGATTGCCTCGCCGATGCTTTTCCAGGCAGGCTTGATCACGTTCTCGTAGAACCACGAGATCTTCGGTGCCAGCGTTTCGACGATGAACCTGCGCACAGCCTCCAGGGCAGGCTGGATCACGTTCGTCCAAGCGGCCTTGATGAAGTCGCCGATACCCTTCCACGCAGGCTTGACGATGTTCTCCCACAGCCACGTGATCTTGGGGGCCAGGGTCTGGGTGATGAACGTCCAGATCGCCTTCAAGGCAGGCAGAATAATCGTTTCCCAGGCCGTCTTGATTATCGACGAGATGCCCCTCCAGGCCGGGACAATGATCGTGTTCCACAGCCAAGAGAAGATCGGCCCCAGCGTGTTCTGAATGAAGTTCCACAGCGCCGTCAGGGCAGGCTTGATGACATTTTCCCAGGCTGCAGAGACTGCGGTCTTGATGCCGGTCCAGGCCGCCATAACAATGGTGCGGAACGTCTCACTGTTGTTCCAGGCGTAGATCAGCCCGGCGACCAGCAGCCCGATCGCCGTGATGATCAAACCGATGGGGTTGGCCGACAGGACCAGGTTGAGGACCCGCTGAGCTGCGGCCCACGCCAAAGTGGCGACCTTCACGACGCCTTGCGCCGTCGCCGTTGCCAGCATCCGAGCACGAGCAATACCGGCTTGCAGAGCGACCCGCCCGTACTCCAACGCGACTTTGCCCAGCCCGACAGCCGCCGTGGCAGCCGTACGCGCCGCAGTGACGACCGCACTGCCTGCGGCTTTCGCTGCCGACGCGGCCCTGCCCGCCGCGGTCTGGATACCTGACCACACCGCAGAGGCACCCTTAGCGGTCGCTGCCCCAGCAGTTCTCGCAGCGGTGGCGATTGCCGAGCCTGAAGCCTTGGCGACCGAGGCAGCCTTCGAAGCCGCAGTTCGGATACCCGACCAGACAGCGGTGCCGGCCTTGCCGGCCCCAGAGCTGATGCCCTTGACCGCGCTGGCGATACCAGTGGCGGCGCCCTTGACGAGCTTGGCGCTGCCCTGAGCGGCGATGCTCAGCCCGGACCAGACCTTCTTTGCCCCGCCGACCACGGTGGACACCGTCTCGATGCCCTTTTTGACCCCGTCGACAGCGGTCGTGACGACCTTCCAGCCCTTGAAGGCCGCCCAGATGCCGGCGATCGCCAGAGCTATGCCCTGGATCTGGCTGGGGCTGAGGCTGGCGAGCCAGTTGGTGACGGAGACCAGCACGTCCAGGATGCCGCCGCCCGCCGAGGGCGCCCCCTGCAGGAGCTTGCCGATGACCGTGGCGATATTCGTGACAACCTGGATGATCTTGGGTGCGTTGGTCTGGACATACTCGATGAAAGACTTGAAGCCTTCGGATTTGCCGAGGCTCTTGCCCCATGTCGCAAAAGCCGCGGTCGCGTTCTTGATGCCACCGGTCACGGTGCCGGTGAACGGCAAGAACGCCTTGATCACCCCAGCTACACCAGTGACGATGTTCAGGAAGGACTTGCCGAGATTCGACACCGCGATCGGCGCCTGCGTGCCGAGCTCGTCGAAGAAGCCGGTCCAGAACTTGCCCTGCAGTGCCTTGGTGGCCTGCGTCAACAGCCCGCCCAGGGACTTCGACACTCCCGTCACCAGCGGCGACAGCTTCGGCAGGACAGCTTGGACGAGCTTCAGTCCCTTGGCTAGGGTCGGCAGAACCGCCGGTTCCAGGTTCTTCTGCCAGCTGGTGTAGGCCTTGTCGAAGGCCTGCCACTGCTTCATCAGTTTCTGCGCCGCAGGTGACAGCTCGCCCATCTTCTGTGCGAGCGTCGACTGGGCCGAGGAAACCTTGCCCGACGCGGCGGCTTGCTGGGCAGATGCCGCCGCCTGCTGCAGCTGCATGAGCTTCAGCTGACGTTCGGCTTCCTGTACCCGCTTGTCCGCCTGAGCGATCTTGTCCTTTGCAGCGACGACCTGAGTCGATCCCTCAATACCTGCCTTGTCAGCGGTCTTCTGCTCCTTTTGGAGCTGCTTGTTCCGGGATGAGGCGTCCTTGGCTCGCTGCTCCGCCTGACGGACACTGAGCTCAGCCCGCTGCAACTCCAGGTCGGTGACCTTCGAGCCAGGCTTCTGCGACTCAGCTTGGAGTTTCGCCAGGCGGTCGCGGGCCTCCTCGACCGCGAGGGTCGCATCCTCCTCGTCGAGTGCGGCGTTCGCCACTGTCCGCGACAGTTCCTCAGCCGCCCGCTTGGCTTCCTGCCGGGCCCGGGTCAGGTCCTCCTCTGCGGTGCGGGCATTGCGCTTGGCTTCGACAACGCGCTCCTCGGCTGCGGCGAGGTTGATCGCCTGGATTTGTGCCTGCTGAGCTGCCCCTGCCGCCCCGCTCGTCGCGGTCTGCGCTGACTTCGTGGCGGCTTCCTGCGCCTTCAGCGCCTCGCTGATCCGGCCCACCGACGGCACCGCCACAGCAGCCAACCCGGCGAATCCAGCCCCGGCAGCGACCAGAGCACCCCCCAGGGCGCCCGCCCCCAGTGCGGCCGTGGTCGCTGCGGGAACCGCCGCCAGCGCCACCGTGACCGATGCGATCGCAGTGATCGCCCCGGACACATCCACATCCACCCGCGCCCGAGCAACCTGTCCGTCCACCCGGGACAAGCCCGCGTCGACCTCAGCGATCTCCGCCAAAGCAGAAGCGATATCGACCCGAAGGTCAGCCGTCACAGCTTCGCCGTCGATCGCCGACAGCTCCTGGCGGATCGCCGCCAGCTCCGCCTCGGCAGCCGCGGCATCAATGTCGATACCGACGGTCTTCTTCGACAGTTCCTCCAGCCGGCCGCGCAGCTCCTGAACCTGCGCCTGTGCCGCCGAGGTGTCGGCGTTGACTTCGACCTTCGGAAGCGCCTTCAGCGCCCCCTCGACCTGACCGCGGAACGCCTTCGCGAACGCCCCACCGGCAGCAGCCCCGTCCCTGGGGGCCTGCTGACGCTGCTTTTGCGTCTGTTCCCTCAGTGGCTCAAAGACGCCTTTCAGAGAGTCACTGATGCCCCGCTGAATGTCCTTGCCGATCGTCTGACCGAGGTCATACACACCGGGAAGAAGCTGCTTCTTCAGGTCGGTGATGAACCCCTTGGCGCTGGGCACCACGGGGACGATGACATCGCCAGCGGTGAACTCGGCCACGACTCACCTGCCCGTCTGTGAGTCGTGGACCTGTGTTCAGGTGGGTGGAGTCGCCGAGCCGGGCTTGCTGCGTACGGTCACGGTTTCAGCGGTTCTGTGAAGGAGTTGGCCTTCGATCCGGCCGCCGTTGATGCGGTGCCACAGCGCCTCCCGCTGCTCCGGGGTGAGCTGCCGCTTACGCCGTTTGGTGTTCTTCACCCCGGGGCGCGGCATGGGCGGCGGCGGTTTACCTTTGCCGCCGTTGACGCGGAGGGTGATCCAGATCAACGTTCGGACGGAGTCGATCAGGGACGCCAGGAGCATCTCGGCCTGCGACCACGGGGCTTGAGTAGGGTCGGCGTCTTTACCGGCCTGCTCCATCTCCGTGTCGCTCATCGCGTTGCGCAGTGCTGTCTTCGTCGCCGACTCCGCCGGGAAGTTCCGGATGAAGTTCCGCAGGCGCCGGTACGTGAGCCTGCTTTCGCCGCCTCCGGGTTTCCACAGGTCGTGCAAGTCGGTGCGGTGGCAGTGGATCCACAGATCGGCCTCGATCTCGTCGCCGTACCGGTCGATCAGAGCGTCGAGGCCGGCTATTCCCCCCGGGTAAGACCTTGGTAGTGCTTGGTAGATGCCTCGATGAGGGCGTTGACGTCGTCGTTGGAGATTCCCTCAAGCTTGCAGAAACGCTCGTAGTCGTCTCCGAGGAGGGCCGCGACGAACTTCCGGAGATCTCCGCTGCCCTCGTTGAGGTCTGCCGTCACCTGCCAGTCAGCCGCACTTGCCGGCTGCATGGTGAAAATCTCGCCGTCCACATCGAACACGAACGGCTGACCAGTGGCTTCGCGCTGCCGATCTCGTAGAGAGAACAGGGAGACAGGGGCGCCGTCCTGAGTGATGACCTTGGTTTTCGCTGCGCGTCGGGTTGGGGGCATTTAGGAGTTGACCTCGTAGAGCTCGGGGGCAAGGTATGCCCGGTAAAGGGTGTTGTTGGCTGCGTCGGGGTAGGCGGTGACGGTCAGCTCGAAGCCGCGCATTTCGTCCTGCTTGGCGCTGTCATCACCGCGGTCGGTGACCTCCCCTTCGGGGATGTAGATGCGCTCCCACAGGTCACCGTCATAGATGTCGAAGATCCACGATCTCCTGTCCGGGGTGACGGTGGCGGACTCGGCAAACGTGACGATGCCGTCGACGTCGGGGTCGAGGGCCGCCAAAGGCTGGCGGAACATGATGGAGCGCACGATGGGGCGGCGCGTCTCCCACAGTGTGAACTGCAGGGTTCTGACGCTGGAGGTGATGACGGTCCGGAACGGCGCCGACTGGCCCCATCCCGTGAACGATTCGCTGTCCTCGTCGAAAGCGGTGGTCAGGCCGTCGTCGCTGATGGTGCCGAGCGCTGCCCAAGGGGCAGTGGGGGCGTTGCGCGGGTCGAGAGGCTGAGCGGTGCCGCGCGGGCCACACCAGCCGCCGCCGTTGGCACCGACCATGGCCAGATCGTCGGAGCGAGCAATCGTAACCACGAGGATCTCCTTGAATGCAGAAAGCCCCTGCCAGCAAGGCTCGGGGCTGGAAGAACTTGGCCAGGTCAGGCCGGATGAACAGTGATCCGGTACGTGGCGCCGAAGCGGCGCAGGCCGGAGTTGTCGTACGGCAAAGGCCGCGGCCCGGTGAGGGTCTCCACCCGGGTCACCACGGCGTCGCCAGTCTTGTTTCGGGCCAGTAGGTTGTGCAGGGCCCACTGGATGTGGAGGGCTACGGCGGACGCACCGTCCCGGGTGGCGTCGAACACGTCGACATCGACTGTCGCCCGGTCCAGGCGGAACCCGTCGTAGGGGCCACCGATCCTGCGGATTTTTGCCGCCGGCAGGAGGTCATCGAGGTCGTTGGGTGTCTCCGACATGGCGTGGACGTTGTCGACGGTGGCCTCGATCCACGACGTCAGCAGCGCCTCGACGTCGATCACTCGCGACTCACCTGGTCGATCGCCCGCCCCAGGATCCGCTTGCCTTCACCGACCCGGCGGTTGCCGAACTCGATAGGCGCCGCGGCCGGAGAGTCGTTTCGGATCTTCGCCCAGGCGCGATCGCCTGTGCCGAGCTGGATCGGGCTGCTGGACTGGCCACTGTCGATCGTGAACGACTCGGCGTACTCGCCGGACTCGTGTGGGGCGTCCGCCTGGGCGTAGGAGACGATGATGCGCGCCCGGCTGATCATCTCCTGCTCCATCTTCGCGGACCGCAGCATGGCGCCGATGCCTTTGTTGTTGGCTCTGAAGCGGGCCTTGGCCACGACGCCTCCTCAACCCTTGGTTCGTTCGAGGCGGATCTCGATGCCGGGCGCAGTGCCGGTCAGCGGCGACTTCCAGGACTGCGGTTCACCGTCCACCTCGAACACCCGCCCGTACAGGCGCACCCGATCCGTGGCCCTGATATCCGTCCCGTACGGGGCTAGGACCGTGAACAGCTCTTTCGTCTGGTCCTGGGCTTCGACCTGCTCGGTGCTGCCGGTCGGCCAGGCGGCACACCCCGGCACCGGGATCTCCCGATCCGGGCCTGGTAGGTAGTTGCCAGCGCTGTCCCGGGTACGGGCGCCGGGCCGGAGGATCACCACCGTTTCGCCCTGCGGCAGAGGGACGGGCATCAGTACCAGCCCTCCTCATGCCACCCTTCCTCCGGCCAGGTCGGGTCGATCAGGATCGGCCAGGACGCGGACGGGTCAGCGGTGTCCGGGGTGGGGTCGACAGTGAACGCTCCCCCACGCCCGCCCAGCCGCTTCAGCGTCGCCGTCTCAGCCTTGGTGAGGTACAAGCCCGCCTGAGGTCGCTGCACGCTGTAAGGCCCTACGGACTCCGAGGCGACGCCTTGCGGGTTGGCGTAGCACCGGCCGGCGGCGGCGAGCACCACCGCGCTCGCGCCCGTCGGGAGCGGTTTGACGATCGACTCAGCCAGCAGCGTGGCCTGGCTGAGAAGCAAGTCTGCCCGGGCCTCGTTGATCTCCGTCAGGTCCAGGTAGAGGGCGAGATCCACGGCGGTCAACGCCACGGCGACCTCCTACAGTGCCTCGATCGCCTCAACCCAGCGGGCCAGGTCCTCGGTCGGGTCGAGCTCTTTGGAGCGCTGCCGGGCCCGGGTGGATGCCTGCTGCCACTCGGCAGGGTCGTCCAGGGCACGGATCGTCGCCGTCCATGCATCGATGTCGGTGACCTCGCAGAACAGGCCTGCGTCCGCGAGAGCTTCCGATAGGCCGGGAGTGGGGTTCGCGACAACGGGGATACCGGACGCCATCGCCTCGGCCGCGACGCGGCCCCAGGACTCCACGTATGACGGCATCAGCAGCACTCGGGTACGGGCATACACCTCATCCCGCATTCGCTCTCCGGGCACCTGGTCGAGGACCTCGACGTTCGGCAGGGCGCGGAGGATCTGCTGCCCGTAGGCGCCCTGGACGCCCAGGAACTGGTGCTCGGGGAGTCGCTCGGCGAGCCGCCAGAACAGTTCGGCGCCTTTTTCCCGGTTGAGGTTGATCAATGTGATCGCCGACCCGGGAGTGGTCGCGTAGTCCTCGGCGAACACCGGGGGCCGCACCACGATTGAGTGCGCCGGCCTGGTCCATTTCGGGTGCTCAGCAAACTGGACGTCAGCCTCGGCCTGCAGATGCAGGCTGTTGTAGACGACCAGCGCACACGACCCGGCGGCGATGTTCTTGAAAATGATCGGCGCCGGGTTGTGCGCCAGGGCGACGAACGGGATCCCGTAGCCGCGGGCCAGAGCTGCGGCGGCGGGCACGTTCTCGTACTGGCTGATGACGACGTCGGCGTGCCGGATCGCTGTCCCGAAGTCCAGGCGGGACGCCAGCGGAACGACCTTGATGCCATCAAGGGTGTAGGGGTCGCGGGCCTTGCCGTAGCGCGACAGCCACACACTCACCTCGTGGCCGCGAGCCGCCAGGGGCCGCAGCATGGAAAACAGCGCCCACTCGCCGCCGGCGTTGTGGTCCGGCGGTGCTGAGTGGATGCGTACCACGATGCGTTTCGGCCGATCTGCCCGGCCGGTGAGCTCTGCGACAGCAGGAGAGGGCGGCGTTTGCAAGGTGCCGCCCTCCGGCGTGGCCACAGCTTTCGGCGTACGTGTCCGCCTCGCTGGGGCGGCATCAGCCGCTCTTCGACGGGGCGGCATCAGGAGATGTTGCCCGCGGCGGTGTACTTGACGAACGCCTCGACGTCGCCGACGACGAACCCGTAGAAGGCCTCCGCCAGGAGCAGCACCAGGTTCTCCTGGAACGCGCTGTGCACTCCACCATCCTCATCGACGTAGGTGGCTTCCTTGGAGATGCGGACGGTGATGTCCATGCCGACGCCGTAGGCGGCCTGAGACCAGTCGCCGCCGATCGCCCGAAGGCCGGTGTCGGTGGAGGCGGACTGGCGGCGGTGCTTGCCGGACACGCTGCGCGAGTAGGCGAGCGTCTCACCGATCAGCGTGCCGGCCACGGCCTGGTCCATGCCGGGCGAGGTGGTGTCGACGAAGATCGGGCGACCGTTCGCGTCGGTCTGGAGCAGCAGCTGCGGCTTCAGGCGCGGGTCGGCGGCGAACCCAGTGAAGTCCCAGTCGTCGTCGACGACCTCTGCCATGCCGTTGACCAGGTCGGCGTAGATGCCGCCCACATTGTCGGCCGCGGTGCCGAGGTGCACCCACTTGCTGGTCTCGATCAGGTGATCGGAGAACGGGCCAGCAGCGCCCTTCATGGTCTTGCCGTGAATCGCGGCCCGGTCAAAAGCGCGGGCGAACGCGGTCGGCAGGTCGTTCTGCAGCTGCGTCCACAGCCCCGCAGCGTTGGTCATCGCGACCTCTTCCGCGACGGGGATGAGGACGGCGAGCTTCTTGGCGGTCATCTGCTTGACGTCGATCCCGCCACTCGACAGGGGCTTGCGGGAGCCCTGACCGACCCAGTCCGCGGTCGGCACGTCCAGCGGGACGGGGATCGAGGTCGTGGCGTCGATCGCCAGCGGGGCACGCCGCGCCAGCGACATGATGGCGGACTGCTCGACCGACTTTTCGAAGATCGGCGCGGAGGTCGTACGCGGCAGTAGCGCGTCATTGACATCGGAAAGCTTGATCGGGGCGGTCGCCACCATCAGGCACTACCTTTCTCAGCGGCCCTTGAGAAGCCGCGACTGAATGAACCCCGCGAACTCGTCGACAGGGTTGGAAGATCGGGGGGAGTTGGCGCTGGACGCCTGTGTCCGGTCAGGGGCCGGACGCTTGGGTTCCGGCTCCGGCTGCGGCACCTTCTTCGCCAGGTGCGGTTTGCGTTCCAGCAGGTCAGCGAGGTCCGTCTGGATACGCTCGGCGTCAATTTCGCCGTCCTCGTCGGCGTAAGAAGACAAGTCGAGGAAGGCAATCGCATCCGCCGGGTCGGCGAACTTTGCGGTTGCCAGAGCACGGACTTCCGCGCGGACTGCCTTAGTGATCAGGCCCTGGACGCGGCTTTCCGCTCCCTCGGCGCGGGCGGTGACCTTTTCAAGATCGCTCTTGTCGCGATCCTCGAACTCCTGGAGCTTGCGTTCCAGCTCCTTCTGGGCTCTGGCCGCCTCCCGTAGGGCTCTGTCGGCCTCGCGCCGGGCCCTGCGTTCCTCTTGCAGCGCGGTCTTGCCGGTCTCGCCGAGCGTGCTGTTATCGCTGCGGGAGGTCTCCGTCGCAGAGGCCTCCGCGGTCGGCTCCACAGTGGTGGAGTCGTTGTTCTGCTCGGTGGTGCTGTCGTCAGCCATCGCGGCCTTTCAGGAATGGTGGCCTGTGCCATCGCGGCTACGGCCAGGGAAAATCACCCGCGTGATGCGGGGAGTCAGTGATGCAGGTCAGTCCTCGCGGCCCTCGAAGGCCTTGCGCCAGGCGCGCAGCTTGGCCCGGGTGCCGCGCTCGGCGCCGGTGGAGACGGTGTAGAGCCGGTCCCACTCATCGACGTAGGAGAGCGGCTCCCATTTCTGACCTCGGAAAATGGGATAGACCGTGCAGTCGCAGTGGTCGTGGAACTTGTATTTGCCTTCGCCCTCGAACTGGGCGTTCACGGCCCCGCCAGCGGTCTCTTCAGAGTGGTAGACCGGCCCTTTGGAGGCCATCAGCGCGCAGAAGAAGCAGGTGTCAGGGCCGGTGGTTCTCCCCCAGCCCAGCACCTCGGAGTCTTCATCGACGGCTTGGATGATCGTGTCTCGCCCGGCATCCGCCACGATCTTCTGGGCAGCGCCCGCAGCCTTCTCCTTGGCTGCGGCGAGGCGTTCCTCGATCGGCGGCGGGTTGTCCGCCTCGGGGATCCACAGGTCCTTGGTGGCCCATCTCAGCGCCGCCTCGGCCTTGCCGTCCGGGATCTCCGCGGGAGTGGGCTGGAAAATGCCGCGCACCCCGGCAAGGTCGCGCTCATCGACGTAGTGGTCAGCGGCGAGCGCCCCGGACATGCCGGCGAAGCGCCGCAGTAACTCGATGACCGCCTCGATCCATGCTGGGACGGTGGTGGCGAACGCACCAAGGCGAATCAGATCCCATAGCGGAGCCATTTCCTCGACCAGCTGAGCCGACAAAGCGCGTTGCGCGTCCTGATACTCAGCCGCCCGTTCCTGCTGCGTCATCGGCGGCCGTCACCTCCGGGCGAGCGCGCTCCCGACGGTTGGCGGCGAGGGCGTTGCCGACCTCGGCGAGCGCCTGCCGCCCAGCTGAGCGGCGCCGGTCGGCGTGAACTCGCTGCCGCTGGCCTTCAGTCAGGCCGACCATCTCCAGCGTGACGTCGGAGTCGGCAGGAAGGATCTGCTGCTGCACCAGCTTGACCGCGGCATCGGTTTGGGAGGCCATGGTCGGCGTGGCGGGGTTGCGCCATACCGTCTCGATGCGGCGGGCCCGGTCCGGTAGCTCACCGGTTTTGATCAGCAGCGCTAGGCGGAACACGTTGGACCAGGGCGTGTTGAACAGGGTCTGCTTGCGCTCGGCCCGTTTGACCAGCTGCGCTTCGGTGGAGCGGATCGCGTCCGCCGACGCTGGGTTGTCGGTCGTGTAGCCCAGGTAGTGGGGCGGCAGGCCGAGCTGGGTGGCCATGATTCGCGCGTACAGGTCGACGATGCGGGTCGATACCGATGGGTCGTAGGCGGCGAACTGGCCGACCTGCGGGACCTCGCCGTCCTCGTCCCGCTCCAGGGCGAGCACACGCCCGAGGTAGGTTTCCCACGCTGACAAGGGGTTGCCTTCGGCGTCCTGGAAGGCGCTCTCGGAGGCGCCGAGGATGTACCGCTGGGGGGCGCCGTAGAACTCGCGGGCGACCTCCATTCCCATGAGGGTCCGGCACGCCGCATCGGTGATCGACATGACCGCAGGGGTGATCTCGCTCCTGCCGACCCGGTCCGCGGTGCGCTGCCGGTTGGAGATCCGCACCACCGGCACCACGCCGAGCTCGTGGTCGTCGCGGTCGATGACTTCCCACCCGGTGGAGGTCTGCACCATGTGGATCGACGCGTTCGGCAGGTACAGCACCGCGGCATCGTCGTTGTCCAGCTTGTACAGCCGCAGCGCCGACGTCACCGCACGGGCGCGGGCGTCGTAAAACACCGTCATGTCGAGCGGCGACTCCACCGAGATCAGCGGCGGGCAGTCATCTGAGCCGCAGTCCCCGGATCCGACCGCCACATACGACCGGCCGTAGATCAGCGAGTCCAGGTGGGCGAGCTGGGATTCGGCGACCAGTTCGTTCGGCTCCCAGATGTCGGCCAATTCGTTGGAGTTGCCCGGGGCGTCCTTATAGCGCCAGGTCTCGATGTCCAGGCGCTGCTCCAGGGCATCCACGCCGATCTGCGGCCACCCGATGACCGTGTGCAGGCCCCGAAGTTGCGGCGGGATCGAAATGCCCAGGTCTCGGACTCGCTGCTCGCCGTTGTAGTAGCAGTCGCGCAGCTCCAGCCGAAACCGGTCCGACAGCAGCTCGGTCCGCAGTGCCATCAACAGCGCTTGCTCGTCGTCCGACAGGGTCAGCAGCGGCAGGTCAGGGATCGTCGCGGTCATCGCAGTACCACCGCCCGTCCCTGTCCTCTACGTCCCAGCCCCTTGGAGACGGCGTCCACTCGGGCCTGCCAGGCGAGCATCGCGGCGATCGCGGCGTCGATCTTCCTGCGGCTGGTCGGGTGCTCCTTGGCGATCTGCAGTCCGGAGCGGGAACTACGCCGGCGGGCGTTCAGTATGTGCCGGGTCAGGGCGAACGACCCGTCGTGAGTGAGCTCGCCGTTGACGATCGCGGCGTGCAGCTGCTCCAGCGCTCGCACCACGAGGTTGGTGCGGTTCATCCACCACTCGATCGGATGCTGAGCAGTGGAACGCACCTTCAGCCGCCGGCCATAGGTGTACTCCCAATCCGCAACGTACGACCGCCAGTCAGCTGCGGGGTCGGCATAGAACCCCATCACCCGGTATTTCGAAAACGCCGAACGTACCGCGGCCTCGACCTCGGCGATCGGTACCCACCAGTCCTTACCGGTGGGGCCGTCAGGCTGCTCCCACACCGCAATCTCAAACAGGTGACCGTCGCTGACGCGGCAACCGATCAACGCTGTCGCGTCGGTGACGCCTCGCTCCCGGTGGCGGCTGCCGTCGAAGCCGAGGGTGATTCTTTCCCCATCCGCTACGGCCTTCGTCGCGTCCGTGCAGGCGGCCCATTCTGGCTGCGACAGCCAGGAGTCAGTGGCATGGGTGATTTGGTTCAGGAAGAACCTTCTGGCATCTGTGGGGTCTGTGTCTGGATCCCAGTAGTCTTCGAGAACCCGGTCGAGGTTGACCCAGCCACCGTTCACGTCGGCCGAGTCGCCGTAGGCCACAGCCAAGCCCGCGAGCAGCGAATCCCGGTCCTCCGGGTCAGTATCGGCCGCGGCCTCTCGGTGGTCGTAGAGGATGCCGTCGCCGCCCTTGAGCTTGCCTGCCTGCTGGTTCTGCCAGGCCTCCCACGACTTCTCCGCCACCGAGTCCTCGCCAGGAATGAAGGCGTTGGGACTCTCCACCGAAGCGGCGTTCACCTTGGTCAGGTTGCGCCGGATGGTGCTGGCAAGCTTGCGGCCCCCGTTCGATGGCATCCACGACTCCGTCTGGTCCATCACCGCGAAGATCGGCCTGAAGCCCTCTCGCGAGGTGGCCGCCGATGTCGTGTACTCGATACGGCCCCGCGGCACATTGACGAAGGACTCCATCGGCTCGATGTCGTACTCGTCATAGACGCGGCCGTTGCGGGCCATCTCCAGCAGCGGATCCCACGTATTGGCCGTCTGGTCCTCGCTGACCGCGACGATTTGCGCCTTGGCCTTGAAACCCATCGACGTCCACTCGCGCGCCACCGGCTCCCCGTAGGCGTCCCAGCCATCCAGCACCACCGGAGCGAGCGCCTCGGTCAGGCAAAGCGCCGCCAACAGCGGCGACTTCCCCCAGCCCTTTGGCCTGCATAGAATCGCCCGGCGAATACGGCGGGCGTTGTCCAGGTGCCGCCCTTTCACCGCCGGCCCGGAGAACGCGGGGTCGACCACGTAGAAGTTGAGGATGAACTGCGCTTGTTCGTCCGTCAGCTCCAACGGAGCTCCTGCACTAGGACCATCCGGGACGACCAGGTGCGCGGTCATCCAGTCCAGGACGATGTAGCCCAGCGTCGGCAGTTCCCCGGGATATCGGGGCCCCCGCCACGGCATCTACTCGTCCTCGTCGGCCTGGCGGGACGGCAGGACCCTCAGCTTCGCGTACCGGTCCTCCGACTTGGGGCGCTCCGGCCGCTTGGCGTCCGCCTCGTCCGCCTGCGCAAATTGCATCCGGAGGCGGGCCCGGTCCTCCATCGTGGCGCCGTGCTTGGCCACCCGAAGCCGGAGCTCGGACGCGGCCGACAGATCCCCCATCCAGAACCGGGCGTGAATCAATGCGGTGTCCAGCAGGAACTGCCAGTCCGTGGAAGAGAAGTGCTCAGCCTGCGGCGAGGACTTCCACGTCTCCCACCACTCCACCGTCCGAGACGGCCACCTCCACTCCAGCAACACCCCGTCCTTCTCGATCGAGAACGACGGCAGGTCAGGAGCATCTGCCTTCTCGAAGCGCAGGATCGTCTGCGGCTGAGGGTCCTTGTTGCGTCGCGCCCTCCGCGAGGGGTCCTTCGGCGCAGGGCCTACTCCGGCCATGGAGGGATCACCTCCAATGACGATGAGTAGCTAAGGCAGGGCTATGAGCTGCCCCCGAGGTCCCCAGACCTGTACGTCGGGGCGACTTCTACACCAGCCGATTTTGAATTTACCGGACATAGGGGATAATCCCCCACCTTGGACATAAATCGGACACAATGTCGTCGCTCTATGCGACTACGAGAGCTGTGGCCACCTGAACGCGACACAGCGAAACGCATCGCGCTTACAGGCATCGAGGCTGTGATGAGCCATCGAGTTGCCCTCTCGGCACACAGGACGCATCTCGGCGCCAAGGTCTACTTGTTCTTCGAGGAGCCGGTGTAGTAGCCCGTGTTCCTCTTGTGGAGGAGCTGGCAGTAGCCACGCGCTCTGGGCCCCATGTACTTACTGAGCTTGCGCGCGCAGCGTGTCCAGTCTCCCGAGGTTCCCCATCGGATGGAGCGTCCGCCAGCTCCTGTGCTCCAGTAGCGTCTGAGGGTTTCGGCGTTGCCTTGGGGTCGCGCCATGGTGATCACCTCTACCTCGGGTACCCGCGAGTTGCTTGGGTCAGTAGCCGAAGGGGTCGTAGAAGTCGAGGCCTTCGCCTGCTTCTGAGACCTTGCTTAAGGCGTCATGCAGGTCGCTCTGGTGGGCGCCTGCGACGTCAATGCTCCAGGTGCCGCCCCCAACTGGTGTGATCTTGAGGCGGTCGTCTGGGGTTGTGCCTCTCCAGTTTCCGGTGAGTTCGACTCGGACTGTTCCTGCGTTGGTCTTGACGTCTACTCGGGTGACGCCTTCGTCGGGGCCGTTGGGGTCGCTGTCGTCGAAGCCGTCGACTACAACGTCGATAGCGTGGTTGAGCTTCGCGAAGGACTTGGCGTCGAACTTTGTTTCGACAGGTCGGCCATTGTCTCCGACGTTGCGAAAGCCGAACTTGTTGTCGTCGGTGATGAAGATGTCGAGGTCGCCGTGGCCGGTGTCTATGCGGCTGGCGGATTCCATGCGGAACAGGGCGTCGTCGATCTTGGTGAGGTCTTTGCCGCTGAGCTGCAGGGCTGGGGCGTTTCCTAGTTCGTCCAGGGACGGGTCGTCGTTGGGGGGTAGGCGCAGAGAGTAGGTGTCATCACCGTCCTTGCGGACTAGCCCAACGAGCTTGGAGTACGGCCTGCCGTCCTGATTGTCTACCTGCGTGATCCAGTCTTCTTTGCCGTCGTTGTCGTCGGAACGGCTGATGTCTTTCAGGCTGCGCTTGAAGGTGAGGGCGCCTTGTTTCGTCAGGTGGACGGAGCCGTTCGGGGTGTTGACAGTGAGACCGCCGTCTACGTGATGGTCAAGGGCGATCTCTCCGCCCCCGCGGGTTGAGATGTCGGATCCGGCGATGATATCGGGCATGCGCCGAGAGCGGGCTCCCGCCTTATGGGCTCCGCCTCCACCTCCGCCGTGGGAGAACTTGCCGTCGAGGGCGCGCGGGTGGTCGTGCTCGTTCCACGTGGTGGCGCTGTGGCGTCCCACGCTCACCTCCGTGTGATCTTGGTGGGGGTTAGCTTTGGACGCAGATGCCGGAGACGCCGGCCAGGACGGTGAAGGTCACTCCAGGGAAGGAGCGGCGGAGGGTCGTGGCGGCGTGCTGGGCATCGTCGTCGGACAGGTCTTGAGTGAAGGCCACCAGGACCTTGTCGCCAGGGCGCAGCACGATCAGAGCTGGCTCGGTCATCTCTTCGGCCAGAAGAGTTCGGGGTGTAGTGCACGGTGGGCGGCGTAGCGGCGGCGGGCGCAGAAGGCAGGTAGCCAGTCCAGCCAGCAGGAGATGCCGTCAGCACAGATTCGGCTCCAGAGTCGGCCGGACCACTGCTCAGCCGCCCACCAGAACTCATGGCGGGCGTGCTGGATGATCTTCATCCCGTGACGCCTCTGGCGAGGGCTTGAATCATCTGGCCAATCAGGAACAGCGCCTGCTGCTCAGTGAAACCCGCCTCGACATAGGCGACGAACACCTCGTGGAGTTGGACGGCGCCCTGGGCGAGCTGAGTGATGGGGTCCTCAGGCTCAGGCATGAGCAGCCCCCACTTCCGTGAGCAGCGCCGTGTCTATGGCCGCGATGACGGACTCCCAGCCCCGCGTGTAGGCGCACCCAAGCGCCCCTTCCTGCTCGGACGGTGCGGGACGTCGAGGGATGTCCAAGATGCGGGTGAGGAGGACTTTCATCCGGGCGTTGTCGGCGCGAAGGCGCTCGATCTCTTCAGCTTGAGCGTCATGGTCAAGCAGGAAGCATCGGGATACGCACTCCGCATTGCTGATCACGATCCCAGCTAGTTTGAGCTGGCGAGCGGCGTCGGCCTCGTTCCACGCCTGCATCCACTGCTCCGGAGTCAGCACACCGGACTCCAGACGTGGCTCCTCAGGCTCAGGCATCACGACCGCCTTGGCCTCGACCGTCCAGGCGTCTCCGCAGCGGGAACAGAACACGGACACAGGGTCAGGTGAACCGTGACGGGTGGTGACCTCAATGTCGTGGCCATGGTGTTGGCACTCCTGGTCAGCGAGCACCGTCCGAGCCTCATCGAGGGTGTAGGTCTCCTCGGACATGTTCTTCTCCTCGTGGATGGCGAGAGCCCCGGCGCACGAGGACACCGAGGCTCTCTACCTCCAGGAGCGACCTGGAGGATCTCGGTGGTGTTCAGTCGCGCAGCCCTGGGTGCTTCTCAGGGGGGCGTTGGCGGCGGCCTTGCTTGGCGGCCCTGGCCCGTCCGCCTTCGGCGCTGCTCTTGCTCCGGTGGTCGTCTACGCAGATCGCAGCGAGGTTCGCGTAGTCGTCTGACCCGCCAGCTGCTGCGTTTTGGACGTGGTCGACATGGGTGGCGTGGCCGCCGCACTTGTAGCAGGTGTGGTTGTCGCGCTCCAGCACGTGCTGGCGGATGGCAGGCCAGCCTTTAGGGAGCGACGCTTGCCTGTTGTGGCCCTTCCACTGGCCGTTCGGCATGGGCTACCTCGCCTTCGCGGAGCAGCTTCCACGTTGCCTCGGGGTCGCCTTGGGCTTGGTGGTAGCGGTAGATGCGGGCGAAGTTCGCGGTGTACTGCTCGCCCTCTTTGACGGCGGAGGCGTGGTGCAGCGCGTAGACGCGGCCCTCATACCGGGCAGGTTCGGCGCCGAGGAGCGTCAGGTGGGCAGCGCTCCAGGCGGCGTCTTCGCCGCCCCAGCCGAGGAACAGCTCGTCCTGGCCGCCGTGAGACCACCAGGTGGCGGGGGTGGTGACGTAGACGCCGGAGCATGCTCCGGGGACTTCGACGTAGTTGCAGTCCTGCAACGGGACGCCGCCGCGGTATTGGGCGGTGCCGTCGCGCCTGAGGGACCGGTAGGCGGTGTAGGGCAAGTGGACCAGACCGCTGGTGGCGGCGCCTCGGATCGCTTCCAGGAGAGGGTCGCGCTCGGGCAGGGTGTCGGCGTCGCCCAGCACCACCACGTCGGCGCCGGCCTCCTCGGCGAGGCGCACGCCGCGGTTGCGGCATCCGGCGAGGCAGAACGGCTGGTGGTTGGTGTCGACGGCCAGGACCGCCGTGTCGGGCAGCAGGTCACGGTAGTGGGCCACGGTCAGGTCGTAGGCGTACTGGCGGTCCGTGGTGGGCCGCCATGGGATGACCACCATGACTGTTGGATCAGTAGTCATAGCCTGCCCTCTCGTGCCCGACGTGCGTTACTGCGGGCGGGTCGCTGCGGCGTCCCCAGTAGGCGCCGCGGGCTGCCCGGTTCTTGAAGAGCTGCCGGCCGAAGCGGGATTCGGACCAGGCGCCCTCTGGCCAGGGCTTGGCGAGGGTTCGGGCCGGGAGGAGGCTGGGGTTGCCGGTGAAGCCGGCGCGGTGCTCGATCCACCAGAAGTGGCCGTCAGTGCACTCCTCGAACAGCTGACCCTGTGCTTCGAGCGCCTCGATCAGTCCGCCGTGGTGGTGCTCGTTGCCGAACCACGGCTGACGGAGCAGGGCGACTTGGGTGAGGTGGTCGTAGGTGTCGAGGACCGCGGCGAGCTCGGCGAGGTCGACGGGCCGGTTGAAGGTGAAGTCATCCTCGACGAAGAACACGTGCGGGGCGTCGGCGGCGAGGCGCCACACGGTTTGCATGGCCCGCCAGTAGCCGGCCGCCTGTTCGGCGACCGGGACGATGGCGCAGCCGGGGAACTCCTCGGTCAGCCACGCCCGGTAGTCGGTGTCGCCGGAGTCGTCGACGATGGTCACCGAGCCGACGCCCACGACGTTGCCGGTCGCGGACGGCAGGGACTGGATGATGCAGTCAGCTCGCCCGTTCGTCAGGACAATCATGGGGATGCTCAACCGGCCTCCTCCCCGTGCGCGGTGCGGTGGTGGCGGTCAGCGGCGGCGAGCAGCCCGAAGATCGCGGTGACGCTTTCGACCGTGGGGTCGCCGTCGTAGGGGTCGCACAGGCCGGCGTAGTAGGCGACAGGCAGGCCGCCGCGGTCACAGCGACGGCAGTGCAGGCCGACGCCGCAGTCCTCATCCCCGATGAGCTGGAAGCGGGCGTCGATCGCAGCGATGTTCACGACGGCCACGGGCCGGCTTTCAGCGCCCGGTCGATGCCCTCTTCGAGGGTGATCTTGGGCGTGTAGAAGGCCAGCATCTTGGTGGGGTCGCCCACCCGGTAGGCGACGCCCTTCGGCGCGTCCAGGATGTGCTTCAACTCCGGCGTGTAACCCGCGGCGGCGGCGAACATCTGGGCGAGGTCGTTGAACGGCGTCGGCCGCCCTGTGCACAGGTTGGCCGGGCCTGGAACGTCGTGGTCGACAGCCGAGAGGGTAGCGGCGACCACGTCGGAGATGTGGATCCAGTCGCGGACCTGGGTGCCGTCGCCCCAGACCGTGAACGGGTCGTCGCGACGTCTGGCCCGGTCGGCGAACGAGGGGAACGGGTAGTCGCTTGACTGGTCTTCGCCGTAGCCGGAGAAGGGGCGGAACACGTGGACGCGGACGCCTTCGGCTTCGGCGTGCTGGGCGAGCATCTCGCCGGTGAGCTTCGCCCAGCCGTACGTCATGTCCGGGATGACGTGCCGCTGGCTGCCGAGGCGGAACGCGTCGTGGTCGGCGGTGTAGGGGTTGAGGTTGAGGTCGTCTTCCCGCAGTGGGTACGGGCGGTCGAGGGTGCCATCGGCGCCGTGCGGTTGCTGGTAGGCCACCGGGTAGGCGGCGCTGGAGCTGTAGTAGATGACGCGCTTGGGTTTGGTCCGAAGCGCCCATTGGAACAGGCTGGCGTCGATCTCCAGGTCTACCGCCAAGGACAGCGGTTCGCCTTCGATCTTGGCTCGGCCGCCGACGACCGCGGCCAGATGCACCACGAGGTCGTAGTGCTCCGAGTTAGCGGAGAAGAACGCTCGGGCATCCAGCAGTCGCACGCCGGGAAGGCCGCGAGGATTGATGTCGAAAGCGGTGACGTCGTAGCCCGCCTCGTCGAGGGCGTGGGTGAAGTGGCGTCCGACGAAGCCGGCGGCGCCCGTGACGAGAGCAGTGGGCACGAAGCGCCTCCTTACACGCGCAGGGCGTCAGCCGGGATGCGAAGGGTGTCGTCTCCGTACCAGCCTTGGCCGACGAACCTGCCGGGCTGTCGAGGGGTGGGGAAGTCTCGTTTGTCGTCGAACCCGGCCGGCTCGAACTGGGGGCTCTCAGGGCTCGTGTGGACCATCAGGGAGCGTTTGGCGACCGGGTAGACCTGGTGGGCCAGCCACAGCTGATCGGCCTGCCAGCGCTCCACCCCGTCATGCCCTTCCGGTAGCAGGGCCGCCGAAACGCGGGCACCGTCTCGCTTAGCGCCCCACATGCCGGCGAGGATCGGCATGCCGTGCTCGGGGTGGTCGCGCATGACGTGCCACTGCTTGTCGGAGGCGAGCCACTCGTGGACTGCAGCCTGCTCGCGTTCGCAGGGCCGGGAGTCGGCGTCGCGGAACATCACCACCTCTGCGGCCTCGTCGCGGAGGGCGTGGAAGCGCCAGAACGTGGAGAACCAGTTCTCTGCCGCGCCAGGCATCGGGACGAGTTCGACGTTGGTGTGGGCGGCCAGCTGGTCGCGGGCCTCCTGAGGGATGGAGTCGCCGACGTAGAACCGGCATACCCAGCCTGGGTAGAGGTCGGCGCAGAGGCGGGCGTTGGCCAGCGCGCCGGCGACGTAGAACTCCTGCGGGCCGAACAGGCTGAAGGAGATCAGCTTCACAGCAGGGCCTTGAGCTTGGCGACGTTGCCGGGCATGTCGTGCTCCAGCCAGGCTGCGTAAACGAGCCGGTCGGCCTCGGCCGCGGCGGAGTTGTTGACCTCTCGGTACCGGTCGTCCTCGGCGGCTTTGCCGTTGAGGTAGTGCATGTGTTCGATCACGACGTCCGGCAGGTAGCGGAGCCGGCCGATGGCCTGGCCCAAGTCTTTCCACACGTTGTCGACCCACAGATGAAGTAGGCCGGGCGGCGCCATCCACCCTAGGGTTTGGACGATGTCGGAGGTCATCGCAACCTGCGTGGGGAGGCGGTCGTGCTGTAGGAGGTCGTCGCCGTAGACGATGCCGGTGCCGAGGCCGTGGAGCTCGTCGACGTACCGACGGTCCCAGCCGTGGCTTCGAGGCCGGTGGTCGTCACCGAAGAAGCCGACCGCGAAGTGGTGCGGTGCCCGCTCTACAGCGATCTTGCTGAGGGTGGGGCACATGCGCAGACGAGGTCCGACTGTGAGCTCGATCTGCCGGGACCGGCACACATACCGGTACTCCTCCAGCATCGGGTCGTCATCGTCCGCAGCGACCAGGAGGGCAGCAGCGCCTGCCGTGGCGGCCTTCCATGCGTCGTGCAGTGCGGCGATGTTGCCGGGGCGTCCTCTCGACGGCACGATGATCAGCAGGTCAGACACACCGCTCCTCTCAGGTGACACGGATGGGCTCGCCTTCGAGGACGGGAACCTCTTCAGAGGCTGTGACTTTCACCCAGGGGACCTTGGGGCCGGGTGTCACGCTGAAGTCAAAAGGCGTACCGGGACCCATCTTGATCTTGGCGACGGTGGCGCCGTCATCATCGACATCCCATTCGGCGGTCTCCCAATCAGCATCGGTGGGGCGGATGCCGTAAGCGAGAACAGTCATCTGGACTGGGAGACTGTCGAGGTTACTGTCGCCTTCGACTACTACGGACAGATACTCACAGGTCTCTCTAGGCCAGGTTTCGATCGCCACACGTCACCTCCCAGCAGAAGCACGTGCTAGCGGCGAGAAGAGCGGGCAGCCCAGCCGCGGCGGGTCGCGCCAAGGCGGATCGCGATGTCTCCGGCAGATGGGGTGCGGGCAGCGACTTGCCCGCGGCCAGCGCGTACCCGGATGGATACCGCACGTCCGGTGAGCGTTTGCTGCTGAACAGCCGTGATGAGGGGCTGTGCGGCCCGGAGGCGGATGCTGCCTGCGGCTCCGGTGAGGGCAACGGCCGCGGCTGCGGTCGCTGCTCCTGAGCCTGCCCGGGTGACGATCCGGCCTGACGAGCCGGCCGGTGAGGCATTCTGAACGGCTGTCACCTGGCCGGCGCCAGCGCGTAGCCGTACCGTGCCTGCGGCGGCGGAGACAGGTGCGGCCTGGGCGGCGGTGATGGTGGCGCTTCCAGGGCGAAGGCGGATGGCTCCAGCGGTGCCTGTGGCGGTGATGGTGGCGGAGTCAACGAACGTCGAGGCGGAGTTACCCGGTGTGCCGTCCCAGGTGGCGCCAGCGGTGTCACCGTCAAAGTAGGTGTCGAGGGTGGCGGTTTCCTCGGTCAGCACCATCGAGATATGGGTGGTGTTGATCGGAAAGTTGATTCCGTCAACAATCAATCTGCAGGCGACCGCGTTGGCTGGTGCGGTCGCAGTGATCGACAGCCGGGTGAGGACCTGGGTGGACAGGGTGTAGTTGGCAGATGGGTAACCGAATCCGCTACCGCCAGCGTTGAGCCACTCAATGAACAACGTCCCCGAGTTGACCTGCGATGACACTGTCCGCACGTAGACAGAAAGCGTATAGGTGGCGCCTACGGTGACAGCGCCGGTGGAGGTCGCTGCGGTGGCGCCGTAGGAGCCGGCCGTGTATTCGGCGGCGGTCGACCTGCCGAACCCGCTGACACTGACCCGGGCCGGCGTGCTAGCGCCGCCCCAGCCGCTGTTGTTGTTGGCTAATGCCGGGTTCTGGCAGAGGTTGTGACGTGTCGCCACTCGATCCCCTTCCCTCAGCGCGTGCTTGAAGGGGTCAGTTGGTGAACATCGCGACCAGGCCTTCGGTGCTGTCCAGGGTTGGGGTGAAGGTGCCGCCGTTGCTGGCGGTCTGGGTGCCGCCGAGGTCCCACAGCACAATCACAGGCGACGTGGAAGCGGTACCGGTGTCCTTGTAGAACACGATGTAGGCGCCCGCCAGTGTGCCCGGGTTCGAGGTGGTCCAGGACGGGTCAGCGGCGTCCGCGACCAGGACGCCGGTGCCCTGGCATGCCCAGGTGACGCCGCCGTCAGTGACAGTCGTACCGATCACGGTCGGGTAGGTCGGGACCGAGCCGCCGGAGGTGCCGCCCACGACAGCCTGGTAGACGTACCCGTTGGCGCTCACGGGGCGGATGACGTCGCCCACCGTGTAGGCCGTGGAGTTGGCGCGCTGGACGCCCCAGCTGTTGGCCGCGGTGTAGGTGACCGTCTTACTGGCCAGGGTGGCGCCGCCCGTGGTGTAGCCGGAACCGCTCGCCTCGGTGCCGGCGGCCAGGACCGTGTTGAGGAACTGGGCGGTATCCAACGTGGTGCCGACCGTGTGGGCCGACAGGAGCATCGCCTTGATCGTGTCGCTGCTGAAATTGAGCAACCCGGACAGCAGGCTCTTCTGGAGCTGCCCGTAGGTGTAGACAGTGACGGCCACAGCCAAGCCCTCCCTGGGCGTCAAGAATGGTCAAGGCGCCCAGGAGGGCGGCGGTTACGGCAGCTCGGGGTCCGGATCCCCGATCGTGCCGGTGTTACTGGGCAGCGAGGTCAGAGTGACCTCGACGTCGTGCGTCTGATAGCCGCCCCCGCCGGTCAGCGGAATGCGGTCACCGTTCCCATCGAGGTCGTATACGGCCGCCACGCCTCGGAGCGGGCTCTCATCCCAGAGGGTGAGCACCCTGTGGTTGGCGTACACGCGCTCGCCCGGCGGGAGAGACGAGGCGGTCTCCCACTCGTAGACGCAGCCCTGGGTCTCCAGATCCTGAGTGCCCAGCCAGGTGAGGAAATTCCTGTAGCCGGGGCTGGTCATGTGCACCGGGGCGGTGCGGATATGAGCGGTCAGGTACGGGTCGACAGGCACGAGGCTCCAAGCGGGAGAAGGTGGGCATGCGAAAGGACCGCCCTTGTGGACGGCCCTCAGGTGGTGCGGAAGTCAGCTGTCGCTGAGCGGAGTGTGCAGCCGCGGTACGCGGGCGTAGTTCTCGCCCTCGATCTCCACGATGTCGGCTGCTGGAACCCACCGCTCGACCACGTAGCGGCGGTAGTCGTCCGAGGCGTCCCAGAAGATCAGCGCCAGCCGCTGGTATTCGCCGCGGCGCCACGCCTGTAGCCATGCTGTACGGCTCCCGTACAGCACCAGGGGCGGACGAGGCGGGACTGCGGACACGGGGTGAGGCTACGAGACGGCACTGACAATCAGGCGGGCTCTGGCCAATGCCAGGTGCCGCCGCGCGAATCGCCGCCGGCCTCATCCTGTGTGACGCCGCGGCAGAAAAACATCCGGTCGGGTTCAAGCACTGCGAGGCCGACTGCGGCCTCTCCGGCCAGCTGGACGGTCACCTCGGTGACGATCGCTGCCCTGCATGGGACGGCTTCCTCGCCTGGGAGAGCCTGATCCACGTAGTGGACGACCACTCCGACAGCGGGCGGGACAGGGTGTGGCCAGTCGACAGGCATGCACATACTCCAGGTCGGTCAGGGGTTGGTGCCGGGCGAGCAACCGCGAAGGCCGACTTTCATCGGGAGCTGCCCGCCCGGGTCTAGCTCGGCCTGGCCCCGGACCCCGCGGACAAAGGAGCCAGGCCGAAGAACACGACTACACATCGATCAGCCCGTGGTTGCGGAGTTCTTCGACGATCTCAAGCTGCCCTTGGGGCAGGATCCAGGCCACGTCTACGAAGGCGCCGGTCGGAATCCTGGTTGGTACCACCTTGAAGCAGTGGACCCAGTCGGCGGTCGGGAGGTTCCGGGCCTGACGGGTGCGCGGGTTGGTGTCCTTACGGACGATTCCGCACTGCTGCATCAGCTTGTTCAGCTCCTGCGCCGATCGGAGACCGAGACGCTTGGCGAAGTCCGTGGTCTCCACCGCGTTCTCCGGATCGAACCAGGCATCGAAGACCTCGACCTTCGGCTTGTCCGCCTCAATCTGAAGGTGAGCCCGCTCTAGCTCCTCCTCGGCGGCAAGGATCATCAGCGCCAGTTCCTTGCGGGTTACGTCGCGCTTTGTCTGGCGAAGCTGTGGGATGGCGACCTTGACGACCCAACGGCGGAACACTTTTGGCCCGTCGCCCCGACCGGCGAGACCGATCGTGGCGAACCCGTCCTCGTTGACGAACCATGCTTCGGAGTTTCCAGTGCCCGGCGTCGGGAACCTTACGGCGGTTTGACCTGCGGAAATGGTCCGCATGTCGATCTTGCGCTTGTCTTCCTCTTCTACGAGGTGGATCGCAGAGCGCGGGTTACTGTGTCCGGTGCCCTTGCAGATGTCCCCGAAGTGCATCCACAGGACGCCATCAAGTCGTACCCAACGGAGAGACTGACCGGTCTCCGGGTAGCGAACCACGCCAGACTCGCCGTGGAGGTTGGCTGACGGACCTGCGAAGAAGCTAAGTTCTGTCATGTCGATCTCCTGCTACGGAGTTGATCGGCAAGCCCTGTCGGACCGTTCGCGCGGCCGTCAGGGCACCTTCATTCAGAAGGCCCGAATTACCTTTATTTTACCAGTCTGGGCATTCAATTCCTGGTTGAGCCGAGTGCCAGAGCGGCAGCGTCGCCCACCTTTGACTTCATTTATCACGCCGCGTTAATTCGGCGGAAGAAGTGGTTTGGATCCTTCTGGATCCGCGTCAAGTCATCGATGTAGTTACGTAGCGCCTTCGATGGACGGAACCACTCTGTTCCCTGGATTCGCGTCTTGCGGAATCTAGTGTGCAAGCGCCCCTCAACGCAACGGTCTCCAGGTTCGGTTGCCAGTAGCTCGACAGGGCCAACGGTCATGCCTGGCGGCATACATGACCCTCTGCTGAGCGCCTTAAGACGGTTAGTAAGGTTGGTCGTTACGCCGATCTTGATGAGTCCCTCACGCTGCACGAAGTAGATCAGCGAGGGTGCCCGCTCAGGTTGAACGCGCTGCTCTGCGGCTCGTTTTTGGAGCTGCCTTTGGTGCTCTTCGTCGCGGATCACGATGTTCGCGTCTAGCAATGCTCGCGTGAAGATCTGGCGATATGCCTCAGGGATCTCATCGTCACCTGCGTTACGGAATCGGCGATATACCGACTCCCAGGCCGCTTCTTTGCGCGCATGCTGCCAGCAACGTCCGCCAAGGCCTGCAGACTGAGAACATCTTCGGCCAGACTCGCAAGGGTTGACGCATCGATGCTCACCCCAGCTGTCTGCTTGCAGCACCTGATTCCAGTCGCACTCGATGCACCCGATGACTTGTAGCTCATCGCCCGAGAAGTCGACCAGCGCAGCACTCTTGTGGCAGGACGGGCAGACCCATTGCATTGTTTCTCCCGGAAATGCGAGCGCCCCGAGCCGGGAGACTCGGGGCGCTCTACCTGAGGTAGCGAACCGCAGGATCTTGTGAGGGTACGTGAGGCAGAAAGTTAGTCACCCAGCCAGTACAGGCCGCTGCCCAGAACTACAGACCGGATGGGCTCGAACTCCGGGTCCTCGACGACCTTGGTGAGCCGTCCGACGAGGCGTTCGTACAGGCGGCGGTGGGCGAGCATCTCCTCGTCGGTACTGGAGGAAAGGCTTGCGCCAACCGACAGGCGGAGATACTCGCGGCTCATCTTCCGACTGCTTTGTGTGGGTGTACGAGGTGAAGCACCATCGTGCTGTGGCGGCCGTCGTTTTCTCTCATCCACCGCTTCATGAACTCTTCGACCTCCGCGAGGTGCGAGCCGTCTGCTCGTACGGTGAATGGCCCGTAAAACTCGTGGTGGAACTCGCCGTCGTACCAGCTAATAGAGACGACGATCATCACTCGACGTCCTCTTCGGCGACGATTTCCAGCCCTGCCTCGTCGAGGTCGAGCAGGAGCTGGTTGGCGAGCCATCCGATCCTGTGGTCGGGCTCCTGGACGAAGTAGTCGTCTTTCCTGAGGGAGTCGATGAGGACCTGGCGGGCGGTGAGGCGTTCAGGACGCGGGCGCCCTGCCATGACGAAGCTCAGCTCTCGTGCGATCTGCGCCGGATCAGCATCCGGCGACATGCTGATCGAGACGCGCGGGCCGCGCACGCTCTGGGAGCCCCGGTGGCGGCGGAAGAACAACCTCACGAGACGCTTCCGAAGCCCGCGTTCTCCCGGACCCTCTTCAGCAGCCGTTCGCGCTCCTCCAGGTTCTTCCCGAGGGCATCCGGATCGTCAAAGTGATCGGCATCCGCGACATGTTGAAGGTACGGGTCCACGATCTCGACCGTCTCGTCAGTGACGAGGATCGCGCGGGCTCCGCAGTCCTGCTTGAACCGCTGCCATATCTCGGCATCGTTGGAGGCAGGCACGGTGACTGGGCCGCACTGGTCGACGATGAGGGCGAAGGGCTCCTCGACGTTCTCGCCGACGACGACCGAGGGCAAGGTCAGGATCTGGATGCGCATCAGGCCTGCCCCTTCAGGGAGTCAAGCGCCTCCTGGGTGAGGGGGCGACCGCACCTTTTGCAGTCCGGCTCCCATACCAAAGGGCCGTTGTCCTTTGCGGTGCCCTCCCCTACAGGGGTGAGGCAGGAGCACAGCGACGGGTCGTCCGGGGTGTGAGTCTCGAAGGTCCGATGGAAGTCCTCGTAGGTGTCAACCGTAGCTCTGCCGTGCCTCGTGAGCGTGCTGGCGGGGAAGTCGTTCCACCAGTCGGCGACCTCTTGAAGGTTGTCCTCAGTGAGAAGCAGTGCCTCCACCTGGGTGGGTTCGACCGGTCGGCTCCGGTAGCGGGCGGGGATCACGCCTTCGCCTCGGGCGTGGCCGCCTCCACTTCGCCCCCGTACAGCCTGTTGCGCCACCACCACACGTGCGGCGACAGCAAATCCACCTTGTAGGTGCGGCGCTCGGAGACGTCGCCGTCGTCGTCCCCGTCGAGTTCATACGCAGCGGGTGGGAAAACCTCGACACCAACCGGCCGGAGCATGACGCACCCCTGGTCGAGCACGGATACAGACGACACCACGGCGGGTGTCCGCTCGTAGTAGACGCGTCTGCCGAGGAGCTGCTCGGCGGCGGGCTTGTCGTCCAGCCAGTCGATCGCCGGATGGTTGAGGAGCTGCTCAATGATGTCGGGAATCTTCCGAAGGGTGACGAGAGGGTCAGGGGCGATGACACCTTCCCAGCAGGGCTGCCGGTTCAGCGCGAGCGTCCACTCGCCTTCGGCGCGGATCTCGTCGCGGCCCTTCCAGTCGTTCACCTCGCGGCGATTCTCAGTGCGGAAAGCGACGTCGATCTGTACGTGGTGACCACTGAAATGGGACCAGTGCGAGCCGTCGCCGAACACGTCGCCCCACTGCCAGTGGCTTTCCCGGTTGAGTTCGTCGGCGAGGCCGTGCGCGACTCGGGCCTTGAGGGTCTCCTTGCGGCCGGTCTCGATGTCTCTGGTGAAGCCGATCTCGGCGTAGTGAGGGCGGCCGTCAAGGAAGAGCTTGTCGGGCACGTAGCGGTCAGTGCGACTCCGGTACTCGGACATGCGGGTTCTCCAAGGGGGTTGGAGCAGAGGGTTAGTAGCACTCGGCGACGATGGTCACGCCCGAGGGGACAGAGCCTTTGGCTTGCCCCTCGTTGACGGCGCGGCGGCATTGCTCAGCTGTGGGAGTGCCGGGAAGGTCGAGCTTGACTGTGGAGGTCGGTACGGGCTGTGGCTGCTGCACCGAGATGCTGATTTCCCGGCTGTAGCGGCGTCCGGTCATCCATCCGCTATTCACCGCGATGGCGACGAGGAGCGCGAGGCTCACGACACTGGCCAGCCAGACTGCGGCGTGCGCCCACCAGCGGGTGCCCTTGTCGGACAGCATCAGGTTGTACAGGCCAACACAACCTGCGAGTGCGGCACAAGCGGCCAGGAAGAACAGCACCCCGAAGAGTGCCTGCCAGATGGTCATGAATCGTCTCCAGGGGGTTTGGAGGGTTGGGGTGTGGCCCGGCCTCCCGCACCCCCTGCAGAGAGGCCGGGCCACGTTGCGTGGCGAGCGTGTTGTCGGGGGACTCCAGCTCAGCGGCACGCAGCACGCCGCCGTGAACAGCGTGCGTTTTTGGGTGGCGGCCGGTCCTGGCCCATCGCCAGATCCAGGGCCGGCCGCCACGAGCTCAACACGGCACGGGGAAGTCCGCGGAGCAGCGCACCCCGCCAGGTGCGCGTCTGGGAATGTCTAAAGGTGTCTAGGCGACGGCAGCTTTGGCCTCATCGGGCAGGTAGTTCATCTCGTACTCGATCCGTGCGAGGACCCGGTAGTCGTAGACGTTGTAGCGGCCGATCGTCCCGAGGGGCTTGATCTTTCGGCGAGAGATCCACGACCGGACAGTGCCTGCCGGGATGCCGAAACGTTCCGCGGCCTGCGAGGGAGTGACGACTTCGGAGGGGTCAATGTCTGGATCGATCTCGGGAGGCATGGTCACCCCCGAAAACGAAAAAAGCCCCTCGGAGAAGAACCTCCAAAGGGCACACCTGCGGTCGAGAGCTATCGTTGCAGAAAAACCTGATCTTGTCTATTGGGCGCGCGAGAGGACGTATCTCCTCCCCTCGCGCGCCCCGAGAATTACCTGCGGATGAAGCCGTTGACAACCATCGGCAGGGAGGCGTCCACACCTGCCATGTTCAGCACTCCGGCGTCGGCTGGGTCTCCGATGGAGTAGCCGTTGGCTGCCATGGAGGCGACCACGACGCGGGCGTTCGAATTGATGGCTCTGCGGTAGGCGGTGAGGGCCTGGGAAGCGTGGGAGCGGCCTGCCCAGGTCTCATTGTCGGTGAAGCAGATGATGCCATCCACGTTGAGATGCTCGCGCTGTGCCCAGGTGAATGGGAGCGACAGGTCGGTGCCGCCGCCGGACGGCCGCCAGGAGGCGATCTCGCGCAGGTTCGTGCGCGGAGTCACCTTGGAGGCGTGGACGGACGTGTCGACGTCGATGACGTGGACGTTGCCCTTCTCGATGCGGGCGAGCATGACGGCCATGGCGCAGCCCACCTCGTATGGGGTGCCGATTGGTGAGCCGCCTACGTTGACGCCGTAGGGGCCGCTGCTGCTCATGGAGCCGGAGGAGTCGACGGCGACGAGGAGCCGCTTGCCGGACGGCTGCACGGTGCCGAAGGACAGCTCGTAGGTCTCCTCCAGGGCGTCGGAGATGGCTGGTACGGGCTGCCAGGTGTGGCGGTCGGCTCGCGGGTTGGGCTGGCTCTGCCCGGAGTTGTAGACACGCAGGGCGAGCCAGGCGTCCATGGGGTGGATGCGGGCGCGCAGGAGTGCGTCGGCGTTGGTGAGGCGTGCGACCGCTCTCCGGGTGGCGTCGCCCATGGGCTTGAGCGTGCCTATGCGGGTCATCCTCGCGAGGTTGCGGATGAGGGCGGTCATGCCGACGGTGTCGACGAGCGCCTCCCACACCGCGGGCTCACGGAGCATGGCGTCGGGAAGGAACTCCCACGGCACCCGCGCCTCGGTGACGACGCGGATCGCCTCCGCTGGCGTGGTGACGGCCTTGGCGGTGAGGAACCTGTCGACGGCGGGCAGCTCGTCGCGGGCCTCGTCGTCGGAGATGTTGCCGGCGATCCAACCGAACAGGATCCGACGCTGGTCGGTGTCCGCGGCCGGGTGGGCGATGCGCAGCGCGTCGCGTAGGGAGAACGCCTCCCCGCTGGGCGTCTTGCGCTGCATGGCCTTGCAGGCGCGGAACGCCACCGCGTCGGGCTCGTCCCGCAGGAACCACGAGGCGAGGGCCGTACGAAGAGCGCGGCCGACGACGAGGCTCGTGCCGTTGCGGGAGGGCTTGCCGCCGAGATTCTTCAGGTAGCCGACGAACATCGCCAGGTGATCCGTAGTGCGGACGACCTGAGGGAAGGCAGCCTTGACCGCCTTGCGGGTGTCGAGGTCACCACGGGCGAACGCCGCGGCGAGAGCGAAGATGGCCGGACGCTGCTTGGGTGCCCGCGGCGGGTGGGCCGTGGAGATGTCGCAGACGAGGTCAACGACGCGGGAGCCATCCTCGGCGATCGCGGCGAACAGCACGTCGGCGTTCTCTGCGGTCAGCTGGTCCTGGCCGACGTAGTAGGTGCCGCCGGTGGTGCCGAGGATGAGGAAGTCCTCCAGGCGGGTCCAGGTGTCCTTGTCGAAGACGTACCCGCCGGCGTTGTTGAGGACCTGGTCGGTGCGGCCGGGGATGCGCTGGTTCTGCGGCGTTGCGATCGTGGAGATCCCAGCGAGGGGGTCACGGGCCATCAGTGTTCTCCTTTGTTCGACCCGCCTGGGGGCGGATATGGGAAAGGGGAGAGCGGATGCGGTGGCTCCGGCCGGCTGTGCCCTGCCAAGTTGGGCGACGGGCCAGGCGAGCTGACCCGACAGGATTTGAACCTGCATTCACTGTGAGTGATAACCGACCGGATTCGACCCGCTCTCCCCCTGCTCGTCAGCCTTGTCGGCGGTGCGGATGTGGGGGCTCCGACCGGCGTTTAGGTGTCCTGGGCCGCTAGACGACGGGCCTGCGCGGTAGGCCCGGCAGGATTCGAACCTGCGTCACCCGCTTGGAAGGCGATAACCGATCGATACTCGACCCGCACCGCCGACAAGGCTGACGAACGATCAGGTCTGGAACCGGCACGGATGTGGGGATGCCCACCGGCTTTTTACGGCGCTCTGCCAACTGAGCTACACCCCGCGAATGCAGGGCGACGGGACTCGAACCCGCGACATCCGGCTCCCAAAGCGATAACCGATGATGCTTCGACCCGTGCCAGCACCAGACCTGACCAGTTCATCGAGCCGGGAGTGGGAGCGGATATGAGGGCAGACACCGGCGAATCCAAGCCTGATAACCGATGTCCTTCGACCCGCACCTACTCCAAGCCCGATGAACTGCGTGCAACGCTACCGATTCCCCTGAGGTGCCACACCTGGATTTCCGGGCGTCTTAGACGATGTCGGGAAATGTAATCGCATCCCTCCGAGCGATGCGATTACGCGGCGCGCCGTCGGCGGTAAGCACGTTGGGCGGCGACCCGCCGGCAGGACGTCGAGCAGTAGGCGGAATCCTCGCGGGGGTGTTCCCGGCCGCGGCCGTCGTCTTGCCACCGGAATTCGCGTCCGCAGTCCGGCAGAGTGCACGTCTTGAGGTCGGGCAGGGTTCCGCGGCCGAGGCAAGTGGGGCAGGACTCGCTCATGATGCCCGCCGAACGGCTTGGACGGCGAGGAGAGCGTCGGCGACGTGACCTTCGTACTCGTCGAGGGTCATGACCTTGGGGCCGCCTCGGTTTTCTCCGCAGCTGCTGTTGCGGCACTCGATGCGGTCCTCGCCCTCCAGTTGGGAGAGGGTCGCGAGGTGGCATTGGGGGCAGCGCAGCGTCTTAGGGACACGGCGTGGTTCCGTCTTGGCTACGCCCGACAGCTTGTTGTGCCACTCGATGACCTCGTCGCCGAACAACTGGGCCACCTCAGCGCGTCCGAGGATGCGTTCAGCGCGGGCGGTCAGCCACGCGCAGCCGTAGGTGAGGGAGTCCACCAGGAGGCCCTGCCGGGCGAAAGAGTCGACTTTGAGGTAGTCGGCCCGCCAGGAGCGGAACCAACCGTCGAGGGCGTCCAGCTCGTCCAGGGCGGGTGACGGGGAGGGCGGTTCCGCGGAGCCGGACACGCGCGGTTCGGAGGATGCCCCGCGCATCCCGTCGCACTCGCGCAGGTAGACGCACGCCAGCACATCCAGCTGCGACAACTGGGCTTTGATGCCGTAGACACAGGCGGAGCAGTAGACGGGCTCACCGTAGATGGGGTAGGCCAGGCGCGGCGTGGCCGGCGGCTCCGGCAGAACGAGCGGGGCGTGCCACCGGCTCGACTCGGCGTCGTAGGTGGCGAGGGCGTGCTGGTAGGTGCGGACCTTACGCCGGTTGGCGTTCATGCACTGGCCCTGGCACCAGGAATCGATGTCGTCGTACACGGTGGAGCCTCCCCGAGGTCGTACGCTTTGCAGGAGGCTTCGTGATCAGCGGTGGTCGGCGAGGCGGTCGAGGTGGTGGAGCGGCTCTCCGAGGACAGCGGGGAGCCGTTTCCGCTTTCTAGCGTCCGGAGCGCTCCAGTTCTTCCCGGCCCTCTTGAGCGAGCCAGGTGCCGACATCGACGAGTTGCTCGCCATCGAGCTCTACGCCGATGGCCAGCAGGTAGGACCTGCCTGAGCGGGGGCCGCGGTGGAGTTGCACTCCGGGCAGGCGTGGATGGCTGAGTATGAGAGGAGGGGATTCGACCATGATGAGTCATTTTCTCAGCTGCGGGACGGTTCCCTTACAGCTTGGCCGCCGGGTTCTTGTAGCTGGCGCTCCACCAAGCATCGGCTTCGTTGAAGCTCATCTCGGGAATCTCCTGGTACTCGGCGGTGATCCTCCACCATTCAGGGATGTCGCCAGGGGTGACGGAGACGCCTTCCTCGTCGGCGAGGCGGTGGATGGCCTCGGCCTGGGTGGTTGTGATGGTGGGTCCGTCTACGGCGAACTGGCGGGAGCGTCCGATACGGCGGGCGTCGGCTGCGGCGAGGAGGCTCACGGCGATCTCCAGGGACTCGACTCCGACGATGTGGATGACGATGCGCGTATCGCTCATCGGGTCGCCTCCCCTGAAGGAGCTGCCGTCGTCACGCACTGCCTGCACGGCTTTTTGCCTGCTGCACAGGCGTCTGCCTCGGTCACTGGCAGGATGCCGTGGAGCGTGTATCCGGCCTGTTCGCTGCCTCGACGGCCTGCCTGAAACCCTTCGCACTCCTCAGTCAGGTGGTAGTAGTCGCTGGCCTTGGTTGTGATGAACACTTGGCTCCTAGAGAGGGCGATGGCTCAGTGGCGTTACTTGGCCCCGTTTGTCCTTCGGGCCGGGCTGGGCCAGGTCTTATGGTTGCTCTCCGGTGTGGAAGCGCTGCAGGAAGACCGAGACCAGCTCGCGCGTCCGCTGGCTGGTTAGCACTCTGTGGGCGCCTTCGGAGCACACGTTGGCCTGCAGGTGGAGGATGTCGTCGAAGGCTCGGAGCAGTCCAGTAGTGACCTTTGCCATGTCATGCTCGCCCCAGACCTTGCTGGATAACTGGACCAGCCAGTCGAGGATCTGCGCAGAGTCAAGGCACTGCTTCAGATCGACTTCATAGGTGCTGCGCTGGTTCGTGTCGAAGAGCTCCAGTGCGAGGCGGTCTGGGTCGAGACGCCAGCCGTCCCATACCGTGTCGGCGATGACGTTGTTGTCGTAGAAGCGACGCCGGGCGCGAAAGTCCGCGTCTACCTTCTCGGAGAACTCGTCGAGGCTGTAGACGCGAAAGTCGGGGGTTTCACTCACCAACCCATCTTCCCTGGTAGCTGTGGCTCTCGCAGGCAGTTACGGTTTCCGCTTCCCGTTCGAGATCGACAAGCCGAAGCTGATGAACCCCACGACGAACGGGAACAGGGCTGTGATGCCCAACCTCCACTCTCCCGCCCAGATCCATGCCAGCAGCATCGCTATGGCAACAGCGAACAGGACGAGCGCGACCCACAGGGCAGGGCCAGACGGGTTGGCTTCGGCCTCCTGGGTCTTGATGCTCCACTGGCTGGGAGGCAGTCCAGCGTCGCGTAGCGCCTGCACGACGGCGCTGTACTGATCCTCGGTCACGTCGGTGACCGTGATTCTCAGCGTGGTCACGGCTTCCACTCTTGCCGGTAGTCGGGGTGGTCGGAGTACACGGCGGCCTCGGCCTTCACCAGTCCTTCGAGTACGGACAGCATCGCCGTGAGGTAGTCGTCCTCGCGGCGCAGTGCCTGGAGGCGGACGCTCGGCAGGCCCTCCCCGGCCCACACGCCGGTTCGGTTCTCGTGCTCAACGTCGGCGTCCAGTTCCGCCTTCGCGGCGGCGTGGGCCTCCTCAGCGCGCAGCAGCCGCTCGTACTGGTCGAGCAGTTTCTGCTTGACCCCGACCTCGCGCAGCACGCGAGCCGGGTCGTGGCGGGCGATGTGCCGCCTGTCCCACTCATGCTGAACCGTCCCTACGTACCCCAGCTTGCGCAGGTGGTAGTTCTGCGCGATAGCGCGAGCCTCGACGTGGATGCAGCCAGGGATTTCATCCGCTGCCCATGGGGCGCCACCCGCGCTGTCTGCTCGTCCTCGCCGAAGCGGGCCTTCAGGAAGGCTGCCAGGTCGTCGGCGATGGCCTGGCGGAGCTCCGCGGTACGGTCTGGGGTCAACGCGCCTCCTCGGGAGAGGCGGGCGCCTTGCCGATCCGCGCGAGCAGCCCGTTCACAGCCTCCACGGTGGTGGCGGCGACGAGGCCGTTTTCTCCACAGTCGACGTCAACGCCGAATCGGCACTTCGGCGAGCGCTGGAGGTGCCACGCTCCCACGTACGGGTCTTGAGAGGGGTCCTCGACGTTGAAGTCGAACGTCATGTCCTCCGGATACTCGGCCTGCCAGGCACCTATGCCGTCCTCGGTTTCGATGACGACGGTCACGCGCTTGGCCTTGGGAACAGACTTCATCGGCGGTTCTTCCTGCGGGTGCGGCGGCGGTACTCAGTCTTCATTGCCCGACGCGCAAGCTGGCGGGCCGCCAGGAGCTCACGCATCTCCGGTGTCCTGATGATCTTTGCGATGGCCTCATAGGCAACAGTGGCGTCACGGATCATCTGCTCGGCAACTGGTCGCATCGCCTCCATGAACGCCTGGAACTGCGCCACCATCACTTCGCCCGCTCGCCGCACGGCTTCGGGGTCCGCCTGCGGCATCCACAGGTTGGCCAGTGGCAGCGCTTTGGGTTCCGCGGGTTCCTCGACGGTCCACCTCATGGCGTCTTCACTGACGGTGTAGTCGTCCAGGCAGGCGTTGATCGCGGCGAGGACGCCGTCAGGGTTGCTCAACGCTCCCCCTCGGCCCGGACAGCTTGGACGACGGCGGGCGCAAGGGCTCCGGCGAGTTGAGTCAGCACCGGCCCGCGCTGTTCCTCCGGGACTCCATCGAGGCGGTCGAGAACGCTGGCCACCGGTATGCCGAGGGCGGTCGCGGTGGGCGCGAGCAGGTCCACGATGACTACGGGGTTCACTTCATCGCGTGGTGTTCGGTTCAGTTCGTCGAGCCGTTGGCGAACATCCGCCTGATCCTGGCCGGTGTCGGCAGAGATGCGGGACGCCAAGACGGCGAGGACGTCGTCAGAGGTCATCGCGGTAGCCATTCGCTCGAACGTACCGCTTCCGGGCCTCTCTGACGGCATACAGGAAGTCTCCTCGGTCCCGGCCTGCGAAGTACTCCAGGGCGAGGATCCGCTCCTCGGGGCTCATGGCGTCGATGAATCGAGACAGGTCAGCGGACGCCTCAGCTGGAGTGTCGTCAAGGATGTCGCCGATCTGCTCGGCGAGGAGACTGAGCTCGTCAGGAGTGACCTCTGCTGAGATGCACCTCTTGAACCACGCTGGGGTGTGGAGTTCCAGGAAGACAGAGCCGCCCGAGGCGGTAAGGGACATGTCCGTGGCGCGGACGTCTCGGAAGGTCCACCACCACGCAAGGCGGTCGAGCAGGTGTGGGCGTCTGCCCCATAACTCAGGCATGGGCTTTCTCCTCGGGTGCGGCCGGCATCTCAACCGGGTCGCGGCTGTCGAGCCACTCCGTGAGGGTGTCGCGGAGCTGGGCTACCTGGGTGCGGTCGAGGACGACCACGCCGCCTTCGCCGTCCTCTTGCGTAACCCAGAGGCGGGCGTAATCTACGGAGGGGCCATCGTCAGTGCTGGCGCCTCTCACAGAGGGGTGGCACCAGTTCGGGATGGCACAGAACGACACGTGGCCGCCGCGGGGATCCGCAGCCGACGGGTTGATGTGGGAGCCCTGATAGATGATGGGCGGCAGGTTCCCGCACGAGCACGCGGCCTGACGGTCGCGGCGCCAGTACTGGCCGCCGCCGGTCGCGTCCCACCCTGACATGTCGGCTTCCTGCTCGGTGAGCTCCACGTACTGGGCGCATCCGCCGATGGTGTGGCTGTCGTCGTCGATCGACAGCCAGGTGCCGTAGATACTCACAGGCTCCTCCGAGCCGTAGGGGATGCCTCTCAGTGTGCCGTGCCAGCCCACGGGAGACGGGCTGGCAGGCGGAGCGATCAGGAGCAGGCCTCTTCAGCGAGCTCGACCTCCCAGTCGCGGATGTGCGGGTCGTCGGTGGAGGCACCGCGGGCGAGTTCCTCAGCGATCGTCAGGGCGGTGATGGCGCCGTTGTAGTCGTAGCAGCCAGGGCGGCCGGTGACAGTCCACTGGCCGTCAGGCTGCTTCTCGGCGACCACGTCGGTGGCGTCAGAGGTGATGCGGTCGGCGGTGGGGCGGATCGTCATTCGGCACTGCCCGGGGCGTCCACAACCGTCCACCCTTCAGCGGTCAGGTCAGTCCGCCACGAGTCGAGGTCCTTGGGCTGGGCGTAGCTGCAGTTGCCGTCGCTGTACTTGATGAGGTGCATGACGGAGCCGGGGCTCAGGCCGGGCACAGTATGGATGGTTGCGGTCTTCTCGGCGGTGGCCATGTCGAGTCCTTTCAAGATCGGTTGAGGTTGGTCTGGTCGGGTGTTCCGCAAGGCGGCCCTCCCCGTAGAGCCGCCAGACGCAGCAACCGGTCAGCTCTCCTCGACTCCTGCGGCAACGGGGAGGAGAAATCTCAGCCGGTTGGCCATGTCAAGCTCGCCCGCGTGGCGGGCAGCCTCCCCTGCCGAGGCGGCCATGCTCCGGGCAGCTCCGCCGTATAGGTGGGTGGCGGGGTCGTCGTCGAGGTCCGCGAGGAGTTGCTCGACCTCCTGGCGCACGTCGAGCAGGGCGCGACGCAGGTTGCCGACTGCACCATCGTGCTCCATTCCGAACCCCTGCTGGAGCAGGTGAACTGGAAGCTTGGGCACTTCGCCGTGGGAGGCCATGACGCTCCTTCGAGATTGTTGGGGTGAGTGGTCTGGCTGGTCGTTCTGCCCGCCGCTCCTCCGCGGTTAGGAGCGGCAGACACAGCAGCCGGTCAGGCGGTGGGGTGGGCGTCCAGGATGCCGAGGGCGGCGAGCAGGCGGGTCGCGGGCCGCACGTCGAGAGCGGTGGCGAGTGTGTTGGTCGGGGCGAGGGTCGAGGCGCCGGCCTCGACGTGCAAGGCGCAGGGCAGGTGGTCGATGTCACGGGCGGAGCTCAAGGTGTCCTCCGGGGGTAGCAGCTGGGTCTGACGTTCTGCCGGGCGCACCTCCGTGGAGGCGCGCCCGGCGCAGCGTCAGCGGGTGCCAGCGACGAGGAACGGCCGGATGTCGAACTCGGGGTCAAGCTCGGCGCGCTTCCAGGCCGCGTCCATGAATGCCTGGTTGGCCTTCATGTAGTCGTCCAGGCGGGCGGCGATCTTGTCGTCGTTCGCAGCGCGGACCTCGGCCAGGCCGAGGACCTTGGCGGGCATGCCCTCGATGCTGCTGTTGCAGCGGAGGGCGATGCGGAGGCTGCAGGCGGCGGCCTGGAGGGCGCGGGCGGCGATCCTGAAGTCGAGTTCGGCCTCCCAGATCAGGAAGCCGAGAGTGGGGGTGCCGTCAGCGTCGAGGGCAGTGGGGAGGGCGTCGGTGGCGGTCATGTCGTGCTCCTGAGGGGTTGAGGTCGAAAGTGGGACGGGTGCCCGGGGTCTCCCCCGGGCCGGGGCCCCGGTTAGAGGAGGGCCAGAGCGACGGTGACCGCGAGGTCCCGGCTCGCCCAGGTGGTGCTCTCCTCGCCGTGGACGGTGGTCAGGTCGAGGTCGTCCCGGTGGATCCAGCAGCCCTCCACGTCCAGGACGTAGCCAGCCTCGTGCTCGATGCGGACGCCGCCGTGGTCGCAGGGGATGACCACGATCTCGCCGACCTGCTCGACGTCCGCCCGCCAGTCGTTGATCTGACGGGGGCGGCGGTTGGCGTGGGTGAAGACGAGGCGCATGTCCTCGACCGACAGGTCCTGGCGGAGGGTGGCGAGGGCGCCGGGGCGGTGGTCGGCGCGGAGGTTGGTGATGAAGGTGGCGAGCATGGCGGCCTGCAGGTCGCGGGTGAGGGGCTGCTCGGTGGCGGTGGCGGTCATGTTGTTCTCCTTCGTTGTTCCTGCCGACACCTCTATTCTCAGCTCTAGCGCTGAGTTTTTCAAGAGGTCGAGACGCCTTCACCACAAGATTTTTTTTAGCCTTCCGAGCTGGCCTTGCGGGGCCTTCCAGGCGGCTTCCGCGCCGCCATGAACGCCCGCACGGTCGACTCGTACCACCAGGGCGTCCGTGCGTCATGGTGACCGTCAGGCCTGGGCGCATCGCCGCGAGACAGTCGGCCGCGCCAGGTAGACGGCTTCATACCCGCCAACTCTGCGACCTCGCTGGTCACAAGTTTCCGATCTTCATTTTCAGCAGCCATGGCCACATCCTGAACGCTGGCGCTGATGTTCTCAAATCAAGTCAATGGCATCAGCGACAAACCATGCCGGTGGCCGGCCATCGAGACGAACAGACACCATCCCCGTCCCGGCGTGATCCATGTCATGAGCCCCCACAACCTCCGCCGCCCCGATGCGGGGCTGTGCAACCACGTTCCCCTCCTTGCCGTCGGCGGTGCGCACACGGCACCCCGCGGGCAGTCGAGCGCGAAGCGGCTCCAGCATGTCGACCAGGTCGGCCGCGAAACCGGAGCCGCGAAGGTCACCGCACAGACTTACGGCTTCAGCCTTGGTGAAGCCGGGAAGCAGGTACTCCTGGCCGTCATATTCGAATTTCATGGCCCAGTTCATGTCACTCTCCCAGGTGAGGTGCGATGCCGTATCGGCCGCCCCCTTCCGGTAGCGGCCGACGTGGCAGCGGATTAGGCGGCGTCAAGGACAGCGAGGGAGCGAACGTAGGCACCGAAAGCGGTGGGCCGCTCGGCGGCCATCTTGGTGAGGACGTGGTCGGTGGCGACCTTGACGGCCCTGTCCCGCCTGGCGCCTTTGGTGACCAGCATGTCCGCGATGTGGTCGATGAGGCCGGTCACGGTGGCGACGGTCTGGCGGGCGGTGTCGATGTCCCTGGCGGTCATGTTGTTCTCCTTCGTTGTTCCTGCCGACACCTCTATTCTCAGCTCTAGCGCTGAGTTTTTCAAGAGGTCGGAAGGGAAAGATTCAAGATCAACTGATGGATACCCCGCCTTCTCCACCTTCTTCCTCCAGCAGCAAGTCCCCCTGCCCCGGCACGTGCCCGCCAGCGCGAACCCGAGCGAGCCGTACGCGTCGAGGACCCGACGTAATGCCCAGGGCTGCCCGACAGTCCGGGCCGATACCGATCTCCATCGAGATGGGGTCCTGAAGCTTGTGCCGGCAGATTCGGCACCGGTCCCGGAGAGGCTTGTCCGGGACCGGACCGTCGCCGAGGTCGAGCAGGGCCACGGCGTCTCGCCTGGGAAGTCGAGAGCCACCCGTTCGAGGAGTACAAGAGGCTCCCCTGGCTGGTACTCCCGCCGGTCGATGCCGAGGATCGCGGCGGCCACGTCGTCCGCGGTGACCGGTAGCACGTCCCCCAGGTAACGGGCGAGGTCGACGACTCGCCTGAGCGCCTGTTGGGCGTCGCACTGATGAGGGTCGCCGCGGTGGGCGCGTAGAGCTGCCGCGTCCTCCTCGGTGACGTCCTCCCCGCGGAGCTCGTCCACGGAGGCGAGCGGGGCGGGCGAGGGTCGCGCTGCTGCGCCGACGAGGGCAGCGCGGAGCCGGTCGAGGCGGTCCTGCTCGGACGGCGGGCCAAGCTCTCCCCGGTACTCCTTGTCGTAGGCGTCGGCGTCCTCGACCGTGTGGGCGAGGTCGTCACGGTTGACGACGACCAGGCCGTGCTCGGCGAGGGCGCCCAGGGCGAGCCGCGCCGCTTCGTCTGCCTCTCCCCCGGACAGACGGATAGGGATGCCTTCGACGGCCTGGAGGGTGGCGTTACGGCCAAGATGGAGTCTGAGGCCGTCGCGGATTGCGTCGGCGATCGCTTCAACGGGTTCCATGGTTGCCTCCCTTCTCGATCTCGTCGGCGACAGCAAGCAGCACCGCGATGACGCTGGTTCCCTCGACGAGGCGCGGGTGGCGGTCGATGAACCGCCGGGTGGCGGTGTGCCAAGGGCCGTCGTCTTCGGTGATCTCCCGGACCTGCCGGACGATCTCACGACGTTCGTGCTGGCGAACCAGCTCGCGGTATCTGCCTGTCATCTCCGACGTGAGCCCGCATGTGTCGCAGGAAGCGACGTCGCCGGTCCAGGTGACGTTCTTGTGGGCCTTGTTGAGGCACGCCCAGAAGCGAACGCGGAGATTGGCGAAGAGTTCGAGGAGATCCCACTCCTCCTCGGGGATGTCAGGCATGCTCGCCTCGCTCGATCCGGCCACACAGGATGCGGACGTCCTCGTACAGCGGGTCATCAGCGGCGGCGAAGTAGTGGCGCACCATGCGGGCGATGGCGGCGCGCTCCTCGGCGCGGACCTGCTCGCGGAGTTCCTCGACCAGACCAGCAACTCGATCGGCGATGTCGTAGATGTAGCCGCCGATCTCCGCTTCTGGGCCGGGTTGATAGTCCCGGTTCCAGAGAGTGGCAGCGATACGGGCGCGGAGTCCTCCGTCGGTGCGGGCGTTGTGGAGAGCAGTAGGTTCGGCCGTGAACCAGCCAGGTGGGGCGTCGGGGATATCAGCCACGGCGGCTCCTCCTGCGGCGGTGGTAGGCGGTCTTGACGGCGGACACAGCAGGCCAGCGGTAGCGGAGGATCTGCCAGCGGCGCCGCTGCCGGGCGAGGTGCTCGTACTTCGGCGGCTGAGTGGCGAAGAACGCTTTGGCGAACGAGTGCTGGTCTCCGAACGCCTCGCGGGCGGCTTCCCAAGGTGAGGCGCATGCAGCAGTCAGGCAAGCAAGACGCTCCAGGGTCTCGTCCTCGCGGGCGACGTCAGTCTCGTCGAAGGGCCAGGACGGCAAGGTGTAACGGGCGGCAGGTTCCTGTAGGGGGGTGGCGTCGACTAGGTCGAGAAGGTGCTGAACCATGGCCCGCGAGGAGTCGAACATTCCGCTGGTGATCACGGCGCCTCCCCGGGGCGTCCCTCGATGAGGTCTTGCATCCACTGCCGGACCGGGGCAAGGGCTTGGCGGTGGAGAGTGTCCATGTAGGCCAACAGGTCCACCGGGTCAATGCCGCGGCCGTCGTTGACGGCCTCCCGCACATAGCCCTTCAGTTCGGCCCAGGCCAAGCTGTAGTTGGTGCCCGGGATCGGCTTCGGCTGCCTCCACGTGCATTCGCTCGTTTCGTGACCCACAGGGCCTCCGCGTGTGTCCCCGCAGTTGGAGCAGTGGATGTTCCGGCGTCGAGGTTCAGTCATGTGACCTTGTCCTTTCGGAGGGTTGAGGCCCGCCCCACAGCAGGGGGCGGGCGGCGGATGACTTGGTCAGCTTTTGCCGTTTGCGATGGCGAGGAGGTCCTGAGCGTCCAGGTCACCGCGGTCGGCGGCGCGCTCGATCTCGAACTCGACATTCCGCCACTTGGTAGCGTCTTCCTTGGCGGCGTCCCGCTCGGTGCGGAGCCGCTCCACCTCGGCGAGGAGCGCGAACGCCTTGTCTCGCAGCCTCAACGGGTCGGTGTCGACCAAGAGGTCGAGCTCGTCGCGGGTCGGGAGGAGCATCGGCTCGGTCATTACTGGTGTCCTTGTCGTCGGGGGTAGGCGAGGTCAGCCGTAGTAGGCGCAGAGGAGCCAGCCGGGCTTCTCTTGCGTCGGCGTGATGCCGAGAACCGTCAGCGCGGCGGCGAGCTTGTCGTCCCACCCGTGCTCAGCAGGCGCAGCCATCAGGGCGGGCAGGTCGAGGACCTTGGACTCGCCCCACTCGACGGTGATGGTCTTCGTCACGAGGGCGTACATCGGGCCCCCGTCGTAGCCGTGGCCATAGAACTCCACGCCGAGACTGGCCTCCGCCTCACGCTTGCGAGCGAAGTAGCCGTCTACCCGCCAGTCGGTCTCGGTGAGACCTGACGCGGCGAGTAGCTGCTTCTCCGCCTGTTCCGTGAAGTCGCCGTTGTCCTCGTCGTACCAGGTGATCTTGGTGGGGTCGATGCCGTCGTACTCGTCGACTTCGCTGATGTTCCAGCCGTCAGCGCCTCCGAGGGCGTAGCCGTAGGCGAGGATTCCGGTTGGCGAACTGCCCATTATTGATCTTGTTCCTTTCAGGGGCCCGCCCTCGGGTGAGGGCGGGCGGGGAAGGTCAGAGGGCGGCGCGGTCGAGGGTGCGGGGGCTGCTCATGCCGCCGTCTCCTCGAAGAGGGAAGGCTGGTAGATCGCCTCCCGTGGTGTGGCTGGGTAGATGCCGGCCAGGTAGTCGCGGACCGGCCCCTGCCAGTCGAGGCCGAGGGCTGCGCCAAGTACCGCGGCGGCCACCGGCGGCGAGACGACATCGGCGGACTGCAGGAACTGCTTGGAACGGCTCCCCGCCCACGGGTAGTCCTCCGGGAACCCGGTGAGCAGTCCCGCTTGCGCAGCCGTCAGCGGGGCGCCATCGGAGACGCGTTTCCATGACCGCGCCTTACTGGTCAGGCACCAGGACGGGCCATCGGCGGAGAACTCGTTGCCGCCGCTCGTACGCCGCGCCCCGCGGGTGTTGACCCGCTCCCCAGCCGGCCAGCCCAGTGCCGCCGCCATCGACGTCGAGGGAAACCGCGCCCATGGCGGGGGCATTTCCTGTCGGGGCGGGGCGAACCGGCCCGTCGTCCACAGCGCCCGCATCGGCAACCCGGCCAGGTTCGGCGTGTAGTCGCGGGCGGCGACCAGGAACGTGCGGACTCGGGCACTCGCCACGCCGAGGTCCTGGGCGGCCACGGTGAGCACCGCCAGGAACTCCCAGTTCGCGGCCATCGCCAGTTCGGCGCCGATCTCCTGCCACAGCCGGGCCGCGGCCGGAACCTGCTCAGCCACGAGCACTTCAAGGTCGGGCAGCCGGAACGCGACCCGGAGCGTTTCGACCACCAGCGCCGAGCGGGAGTCGTGCATGTCGACGAGCGCCTCGGCGTACGCGTCGTCGTCCACCATCCCGCAGAAGTTGTCTCCGAGCAGGGTGAACGCTCGACTCATTGCCGGGAAGTCGTCCAGTCCCTTGCCGAGCCCGCTCCGGCTGAAGGGAGGGCATGGCGGGGTGATGACGGCGATGTCAACGCCGTGCATGCCGTCAGGGGCGAGGTCGAGCACGCTGGCCCGGGTGCGCGCGAATCCGGCCGCGGCGGCGGTTGCGTTCGCGTCGGGGTCGATGTCGTAGCCGTGGATTTGCTCGGTGATGCCGAGGATGCGGGCGCCCATGTCGAAGCCGCCGGGGCCGGCGAAGAGGTTGATGATGTTGGGGGTCATTCGGCGTCCTCGACGAGCCGGTAGCCGGTGCGGCGGGCCTGGCCGGTGCGGGTGGTGCCGCTGTCGTGGAGCTGGCTGACCTCGATGGCGCGGCGGCGGACGCCGCGGCCGTTGTCGTCGATGGTTTCCACGGTGACCTTGCCGTAGCCGTAGACGCCGTGGAAGCGGCCGGGTTCGCCGAGGACGCGGATGCGGCGGCCCTCGTCGAGGGGGTGGCAGGACTCGTAGATCTGGCCGGGCGAGACGGGCATGGGGGTCCTTTCGATATCGATGATCGATCTTGTGTTCGTTTTCTTGATCACTTTGGGAACTGGAGTTCAAACCGAGGGCCGCCGCAAGAGGCCCTGAAGTCCCTCCAGAAGCTCTAAACCGGTCGCCCCTCAGGCGTGACGGCGAACGCTTCGCCTCGCGGGAGCGTGGACTCTGGACGCCTTCCCGAGCCACTTCTGCCCCTCCGGTCACTGCACCCGCACCCGCGTCTTGCCGCACACCCGGCACTGCTGGGTGACCACTCGGCCGATCGCCTCGGTGACCTCCCACCGGTGGCGGAGGTGCATCAGGCCGGCGCCTCGGAGGTCTCCCCGCCCTGAGGGCGGACAGAGGCCGGGATGGGCTCGACGTGGGTCAGGGCGATGCCGCCCGGGTAGCCCTCGACGGAGACCACGGCCTCGCCCGACCCGAGCGTCCAAGCTGGGGTGCGGGTACGGGAAACGCGGCCCTCACCCTCACTCCAGCCCGGCCAGTAGCGGACCGGAGCCCCGACCGGGTGATCCGCGTTCCAGGAGACGGCGTCGTCCCGGTACCAGCACCAAGGCTTCCCCGCCTTCTCGGGGGCGCTCACGTGCTTGCGGGGGCCGTCGGATCGGCACAGCCCGGAGTGGCCTTCCTCGCTGGCGCACACATCCCCGTGCTCGCTCACCGCCCCACAGGCGGTCCACCCTTCGACGGTGCTCACTGCGCGAACACCTCGCCGCCGTTCTCGGCCGCGACCTGGCACGGCCACCCGTAGACGACCCCGTCCTCCCAGCAGACCGCGCAGACCCACATCGGCGGCTCGCCGGTGTCCGTCCACACCGGGACGTGGAACCGAGCCGGCAGCTTGCGCCGCTCCTCGATCGTCTCCGGCAGCTCGTCGTAGCCGGGGTGGTCGGGCGCCTCCAGGAGGATGGCGCGAACGTCCCGCCCGACCTCGCGGCGGCGGACCCTGACCAGTTCCTTGATCATGTGGGTGACGGTGTAGCTGCGGTACGCATCGGACTTGTGCTCCGTGACGGGCTCGACGAGGACAACGTGACCCTCACTGATCGAGTTGGAGACGATCACCTCCAGGTCTTCGGCGCAGGCCGTCGTCGGGTTGTACCGGCCATCAGGCCACGACACGCGGGCGACCGCGGGCGTGCGCTCGGCGCAGTCCTCGTTACGGCAGTAGACGATCTCGGGCGTCTCGGTCATCGGGGGTCTCCTTCGTTGATCTCGGTGGGGGTGAGGCGGACGACGTGGACGACCGGGCCGTTATCGATGCGGGCACGCCGCTCCAACTCGCGGGCCCACCCCTCGTCGGAGTTGCGCTCCGCCACCGTCCGGGCGATCACGGCGTCAAGCGCGTCCTGGGCGGCCTGCTCGCGGAGCCGTATGTACTTCGCTTCAAGTTCGGCGAGGCGGCCCAGCGCTTCGGTGTCCGGCACGAGCGGGGCCACGTTTGCGGACAGCACGCTGTGCTCCAGCGGGAACCGCGCCCACCCGATGAGCTGATCGGTCTGCCCTTTGGCGCGGCGGCCGACATCCAGGCGGGCGTTGCGCAGCTCGCAGAACCGCTGCCATGCGGCCTGCTGCTCGGCCGTCAGGGCGTCGTGCCAGCGGGACCGGTCGAGAGGCTTCGCCGGCGGCGGCCACGGCAGCTGCTCCTGGAGCCGCTTGATCTCCGCCGTGAGTGGCGCCCGCACCGATGCGGACAGGCTCACGTACAGGCGGTCCATCTCGGCGACCTCGTCGGCGGTCAGGTAGTGCTCGGCGCCTTCCGGTACTCGCTCCAGCGGCAAGCAGGCCGTACGGACCGACCGTTCGGCAGCAGCCGCCCACTCCTCACGGGAAGGCCAGACGCGGGTCACGCAGGCACCTCTTCGGCGGCTTCGACGGCGGCGTAGTACTCGCTGAGCTTCACCGGCTCCCAGACCGCCAGGTCGACCTGGCTTTCAGGGATCGGCCGCGGCCAGGTCACGTACAGGACGCCGCCCATGACCTGCATCCCGCAGGTCATGAAGGAAGCGCCCGCCAAGCAGTTCTTCGGCATGCCGGGGACCTCGTCACGCGGATCCGGCCTCTTGAGCTCGTCCAGGCGGGTGTTGGCGGTCTTGCCTGCCTTGGTGGTAAGGCGGGGCACGAGGTAGCCGTGGGTGCGGTGGATGCGCCACCCGGGCGGTACTTCCTCGTTCTCGTTGTGCTCGACGCCGAGGATGGCGCTGGAGGCGGTGCTGAAGTAGACGCTGCGGCCGGTGAGAGCGTGCTCGTCGAGGAAGTCCTCGACCCGCGCCCGCCAATGCTGGGTAGCAGCGTCGGAGTCGTCCCAGATCTTGAGCACGTCGGGGTGAGCGCTGCGGTAGACGGTCTTGTCTGTCATCAGAACTCCTTGTCGTTGATCTTGGAGGTGGGCCTGGCGATTCGCTCAGCGACCTTCAGGCACGCTTTGCAAGTCGGGATGCGGTCCTCGCCGTCGTCGTCGCGGTCGACGCCGCGCAGCGGGTCCTTGTTGCGGCGGCCGGAGGTGACCTTGGCGGGCGTCTCGCAAAACACCTGCTTGGCCTTGCGGCGGAGACGGCCGAGGTACAGGTCCTCTTGGGCCACGATGTGCTCGCGGCCTGACTGGTAGCCGCTCTCCCAGTGGCCGAGGGTCCAGTTGTGACCCACGCTCACCGTGATGGGCAGCCGGTCCCGCAACTGGCGCCAGGCCGCCTCCTTGGCCGCGTAGGCGTCGGCAGCGGCCCGCTGGAGCGCTTCGTGGTCCTCGCGGGCCTTCTCCTGCCGCTCGCGGACGGCGGCCGGGGTAGGCCGGTTGGGCTCGGCGTCGAGCGCCATGTCGAGGAGAGTGATCTCCCAGCTGTGCAGCCAACGCACACCAGGGAAGTCCCGGCCGAGAACCGCAGTGGCCCACTCGGGGTAGAAGGGCATGCAGCCGATGCGATTCAGAGCGCACGGGTCGATCAAGCCCGCCGACCGGCGGCGAGCCTCGGCGCGCATCTCGTTCAGCTGGTCAGCGGTGAGCGTGGTTGCCGTGTCGCTGTCGCTTGTCAGAGCTGAGGTCATCGCGCTTCTCCTTCCTTGGTGATCTTGTTAGGGGTGGGCGGGTCCGGCGGACCCGGCCGTGTCAGCAGGCGGTTCAGGACGGCGAGCAACCTGTCCAGGTCCGTCGGCTGCCGCGGCAACGGCCGCTCCGGGCGGAGCCGCTCTGCCTCCAGACGGCGTATGCGGTCCCGGAGCTCATCGATGACCGGCGGCTGGCGCGTCACGGGATATCTCCGGTCTTCTCAGCGGCCTTGAGGGCAGCCGCCCCGTCAGCGCACGCCTGCTTCGCCGCGGCAAGCGCCGCAGCGTGCCGTTGAGGGTCACCCACGACGCGCGGCCCTGGCCTTTGCGGGTCCAGCGGGGCCGGAACCAACTCCGCCGGCCGGGCCTGCGGGTCAACGACCAGCCGCACCAGGCCGACAAGCGCCTGAGGCCAGGTCTGGCCGTGGACCTTCGCGTCCACCAGGGCGGCCTGCACGTCGTTCGCCACCCAGTCACGGCGGACCGCGAGGGCCAAAGCAATCAGCTCGGGTACCGCGGTGAGGATCTCCGGCTTGTCGTCGGTCTTCGTCACGACGGCCGCCTGCTCAGGTCGACGAGCTCGCCGGGCGCCATCCACCCGGCGTCGAGCAGCGTGCCGACGATGCGGCTCGCCAGGGCCGAGACAGTCAGCTCGACCGGGAAGTCGGGGAACGCGTCCGGGTCGACGGGCTGCCCGGTGACGAGGTGGGCGTGGGCCTCGATGAGGCTCTGGACACTCATCTCGGCGAACGCGATCGGGGTGTATCCCCGGTCGTAGGCCTGCTGGGCGAGTGGGCTGATGTCGGTCATGCGGTCCTCCGTTCCGGAGTGAGTTCGGGGTAGTCGGCGAGTACGAGGCGGGCGACGGCGATGGTCAGTGCTTCACCTCGCGGCGAGTCGCGCCCCTTGGCGGCCGCTTCGGCCTTGACGGTCTCGGTGTAGGCGGGGACGCGGGCCAGCACCTGGTTCACGATCTTGAAGGCGGTGGAGTAATCGAAATCGGCCGAAGGCTCGCGGCGCTCGGCCGCCTCCCCTTCCACCTCAGCCCCGTACGGCGAGCACCCCGAGTCTTGGCTAGGTGAGTGGCTAGGTGCATGGCTAGGTGGGGGGCAACTCCTGCCGGTGGTTCCGGTAACAGTTGCCGGTGGTTCTGGTAACAGTTGCCGGTGGTTACCGACCGGTAATGGATTTTCCGGGGCGTTGCCCACAGGGTTTCCCACAGATTCGGGGCCGTTTTCCACAGGACCACCGGCATCTCCTGCCGGTGGGGCACCCTCCGAACCACCGGCAGGAGATGCCGGTGCCTTGGTGCGCTTCTGCCTCGTCTTCGGCGCGGGCGGAGCCATCTCCTCACCGCCCTGAGTGATCCGGCGACGCTTCGGATCCCACATCGCGACCCGGCTCTCCAGGTCCTCCGGAAAGGTCAGCTGGTACTCATCCGCCTTGTCCCGCAACCCCGTTGCCGAGGCGTGGAAAGTCCGTGCGATGAGGCCGATATCACGCAGCTTGGCCAGCGCGTCCCGAACCGTCCGCTCCCCCAGTTCGGTGTCCTTGATGAGCAGCGCCTCGCCAGGGCGCACGTCAGAGCCATCCGGGCTGGCGTAGTTCGCCAGCGTGTAGGCAACGAGCTTCACCGTGGACCCCAGCAGGCACCTGGCGACAACCGTTCGCCAGGTCAACGGGTCCATCGGTTCCAGCCCGTCCGGGAGCGTGCTCATGAAGTCCTTCAAGGAGTGCTGAAAGGTGGTCTTGGGGCGGTGCGGAGCGGCACGCACGCGGCGGGCCGCTCCAGCGGGGTGTCACTCCGTGGGGTACTCATCGGGCAGCTGCATGCCGGGGAGCTGGGGGCTGACCGCGCCGAGCAGGTTCGGCTTCAGGTGGACCTTGCATCCGGCCTCGCGAGCTTGCGCGACGATGCGGGCGACCCACTCGAACGGCGGCGCGAACGCGGGCACAGTGCCGGTCGGCTGGTAGGTCTCGGTCTGGGCGCCGATGACGACCCAGTCGAACATCGACAGGTCGGTGAACTCCAGCGGCTCCTTGAGAGGCTCAAGGGATAGCCACTTCACCTTGACGTCGCCGATGTTCCTGAACGCGTCCTCGGCAATCCGGACGCGTTTTTGCTCATCTACGGAGGTGCCGACCCATGCGCCGGGCGGCATGTCGAGACCGACGTAGCGGGCCGGAAACTTGGTGAGGGTTATGTACTGCCATCGGGGGTTGGCGCACATGGACGTGTGGACTTGGGTGATCCACTCGTCGGGCACCCAGCGGCCGTACAGGTCCGCCATGGAACAGACAAACACGCGCTTCCATGCACAGTCGGGGCCGTCGCAGGTCACGCACGGGTGGTCGCGATGTGCAGCAGGCACGACATGATTAGCCGGCGCGTCAAGCCGCTGGTGGTGAAACAGTGGAGTAAACCCCGCCGGGTAATACGGCTTAAGCCGCTCGCTGGTGGCTCCAGCACGCGCATAGCAGTAGTCACAGCCGTGCAGGCACCCTGTGACCGGGTTCCATGTCCATGCCGCCCAGGACACTCCGTCCCCGTCACTGTTGTTAAAGGTTGCCCTGCTTTGCGGCTTCGGGTAGAAAACCTCGCGGCCGTCATGAGTGCGGAGAGTGAGCATCGCCTGGCCAGGCTTCTCGGGCTCAGGCTTCGGCTCTATGCGGATCCGCTGCTTACGCTGCTTGTCCGCGGCATCGAGGGCCATCTGCCCGATGCGGACCTTCTCAGCGAGATCAGGCGCGTCCCGTTGAAGCGCCTTCGCTCGCTGCACGGTACGACCCGAAGCACCTACGGCTCGGGCCGCCATGGTGGTGGATTCACGCTCGCGTCTATCGGCGCTGACAGGCTTCGGCTCCAATTCCCGCCGATCGGCGGGAATTACTTCACCGTTCGTAGTCGTCAACTTCGCAGAGTCACCAATCGGGCGGCCTCTCCTCGTTGCCTCCGCGAACATGGGCTCAAGCACCAGCGCCACCATGGCCTTCTGTCCTGGATTGAGGTCCCGCCGCCGCTCATTGAGATCCACGATCATGTTGAGGATCTTCAGCTCGGTGTAGTGCGAACCGACCGCCTCGAATACCGGGTCAACAGCAGCGATCTCGCACGCCCGGTACCGGTTACGGCCGTCGATCAACACCGTCTTGTCGTGGTTCAGAATGATCGGCTCTCGCAGGCCGTTGCGCTTGATGCTGTCGACCAGCTTGTCGAACTCCTCGCCCTCGATCAGCGGGTAGGCGTCCGCCGCAGGGTGAACCTCATACGGCCCCAACTTGGTCACGTGTTCTCCTGGATGTAATCGATCAGTTCAGGGGCGGGGTGGAACCATTCGCCGTGTGATCGGTGCTCGGCGAAACGCTCGTGTAGGCGCCGCTCTTCGGGCTGTCCGACGCCTCGGATGGTGCCGAGGACGTGTAGCTGAACGGGGCTCATGAGCTGGATCGCTGCCAGTCGCTCCCACGGGTCGCGAGAAACGCCGATCTTGATCGGACCGCCTTCGATGCCTTGGATGAAGTAGACGTCCCGCGCATCCCCCGCCTCGGCGTCCGCCTGTTGCGGAGCCCAAGGGTTGTTACGGCTCGGCTTGCCGGGCATGGGCAGGAAGTCGACGTCCGCGACTCCGAAGTTGCGGAGGTAAGGAGCTACGAAGTCCCGCTGGACAGGCCGCTTAGTGAATGTCGCGACGCCCCCGTGCTCCATGACTGTGACGTGCCAGAAACCATCAACCGTGCTGGGAGTGACCTCAGCTTTGACCCACGGCTGGCCGTGGCGGCCATAGGCGTGGAATGCCACTTTCTGGTCACCCGCGCTTAGCGCGTCTCCGAGTTTTGTCATGGGAACTTCTTTCCGTGGAGTTCGCAGTGGCAGGGGTGACACACCGCGATCATGTTTTCGGGGACGTCGAAGGTGCCCCAGGGCGGATAACGCAGGTGGTGCGGCTCGGTTGGCGGCCACTCGTGACACCGCTCGCATCGGCCTGCGGCCCGCTCGAACACCTGGGCGCGAATCTCCAAGAACTTGGGGTGCCTCAGGTATTCGCGGTAGGAGCGATACGGCGGGTTCTTCATGACGCTTCCCAGAGAGGGAGAGGCGTGCTGGCCTGCTCGCGGAGCTCCTTTTTCGTGAGGAACAGCGCCCGCTTCGTCTCCTCGAACTGGTGAGGGTCCTGACCGAGCCACGCCATCGCGGCTGTTCTGCCGATCCTTTTGAACGCCGTCCTCACCACGGACTCCGTCGAGCCGCGCCACTTCGCCGCTGTGGACAGCAGGTAGGCCCACTGAGCGTCGTCTCGCTCAATCGCCGCGAGGAGCAAGTCGCGATAGTCCGGAAGAGCGTCCTGCTGTGCGCCGACCAGGCCGAACCATGCCTGTCGTTCTTCCAGGTCCAGTCGCTTCAGTCCGGCCGGGTTGCAACCCATCGTGGACAGGCTGCGGAACCAGCCCGTACGGTCGACGATCTCTTGGGCGAAGCTGTCCCGCATTGCCCACTCGGTCATGGCGTTCGGGTCGTTGAGCGCCAGGATGGCATCGGTGCGCTCGATGAAGCCCACCGAGGCGGTGTGACCGCTGGCGTTGAGCACGCGCACCCTAACGCGATCACCAAGGCGCCACAGGTTGTAGCTGTGCTGGACGTAGCCCATCCAGGGGAGCTGCGCGGTGAGGTTGCTCAGGAGACGGTCGTAGGTGGCGGGCTGGATCTCGTAGAGGACGACCTCAACAGGCTTCGCTGAGCAGGCCGCGTGGTAGGCAAGAATCCCCGGAGAGCATGCCTTGCGCCACTCCACTCCATCCACGGGGGCGGCGTCGCCTGCGCTGAGGTCGATCCACCCAAGGCGCTCGACTGCCCTGAGGCGCCCAGCCGCGCCAACCTCTTGGCCCACGAAGCTGCTCATCAGCTCATGCTTGGCCCAGGTGCGCCAGCTTCGGCCAACGTCGAGATGCTTGGTCATGACTCTCCTGTAGGGGAAGTGACTTATTTCTACTATACGCAAAGCGACTTTGCGCTCTATATGGCAAACTGACTTGCATGACAGTGGCGTGCGACCATGTGCGTATGACGACGGGCACCCTGATTGCGAAGCTCCGCGCACACCGCGCGGCCAAAGAGCGCCTTGATCAGGCCCGGCGCGAACTTGACGAAGAGATCACACGCGTTGTGGACTCTGGCGAATGGCAGATCATCGACGTGGCTGAGGTCACCGGATGGTCCCGCGAGACGATCCGAGCGATCGTTGCGCGTGTCCACGAAGCTGCCTCTTCGCCTCCTGCCGGCTCCTCTTCTTGAGTCCCTCCCCGAGAAGGGGAGGGCGGAGAAAGACGTGGTCATGATGCGCCTCCCGCCAGGTCGAACAGGGCGTCCTGGGCAG